>JBGSHH010000831.1:0-8573 GCA_041752355.1 Pirellulaceae bacterium
CCCCCAATTGCAACCGACAGCAACATCACGACACTCGTTGACACATCCGTGAGTAGTATGGTTGCGGTCAGCGATCCCGATGGACCATCTCTCACCTATGACTTGCAGACGCTACCAACTCTCGGAACGGTGACGTCATTCGACACGACCACAGGGGCGTTCACCTATCGTCCGAACACGGGCGTCACGGGTCTCGATCTGTTCACTTTCAGTGTCTCCGATGGCACGAGTACCGATAGGGCCACAGTGCGTATCACAATTCAAGATGCTCGACCAGTTGTGATGGCTTCGGGAGGCAACCTGGAGATCGTCGGAACGAGCAATGACGAATCCTTCGTCATTTCCCGTGGCCCGACTGGTCAAGCATTTGTGCGGACGCAAAGCGGAAAGTTCTCCACCTCAGCATACTATCCTTTGACCTCCACCGGCACGATTACGATCAATTCCGGCGATGGCCGGGATAACATCGTCATTATTGGCTTGACCAATCCCACCTTCATCGACGCCGGCGGCGGCAACGACGATATCACCTCGGGGGCGGGCGATGACACGATCATCGGCAGCGCTGGCAACGATCGAATCAATGCCGGTGGCGGCAATAACGTCTTGTGGGGTGATGAAGTGGGTCAGCAAGACTTGGCTGTCGGCGGCAATGATCTTCTGCGCAGCTCGGGCGGCCACGACGTGATGTACGGTGGCGGCGGAAATGATCGACTCTATTCCGGTTCAGGTAACGACTATGTTTATGCTGGACAGGGAAACGATCTGGTTGCGGCGGGCGACGGGAACGATCGCATTTTCGGCGGTGATGGCAACGACATCCTCGACGGTGACGATGGCGACGACATCATTTCTGCCGGAAGTGGAAACGACATCCTCTTCGGTATGGATGGCAACGATATCTTGATAGGTGGCAACGGCCGCGATTTGGTCAGCGGCGGAGATGACCATGATCTGTTGGTAGCCAATGACACCACCAACAGCGCGAGTTCGACGGCCGGTGACACGAATGACCTGGCGCTGCTTGCTCTGCTTGCGTCGTGGAATGCAACTCATGCCCCGGGACTGGCAAACGCAATCGTGGCTAGTGATGACGGAGTGGTTGATGTCCTTTTGGGTTCCAAGGGAAATGACGACTTCTACGCCAGCTTGTCCGATTTCTTAGTCGACTTCAATTCCCGTCGCAAAGGCACCGACCGCCGCTTCCCGTAGTGGAGAGGGTGATGGTGATTGTCGACAGCGCAATTTGACAGCGGCCACGCCAGCGTACCGAACCAAATCTTTGTGGGAACATGAAGGTCCGTCCCTTTGTGTTAGAATGGTAACAATCATTCCCACCCGGAGACACACTTGAGAGCATTGCACCCAGAAGCGCACCCGTATGGTGCAAATATAGAAACGAACGATAGTTCATTGGCAATTTGATCTTAGACGCCTTCGCCTCAGCCGAACCAACTCTGTTTGACTACGGCTTGCGTAGGGAAGTGGGACGGCGAAATGCGGCGATTTTCGTTGAGCGCGCAGCAGCGAGCGCAGATTGCTGGCTTCGCAATTTCGAAGGGTTAAGCCGCTTTACGATGATAGAACTTGAGCATTCCGCCGAGACGCTCACGGCAGACGATCTCACCATCCGTCTTGCCAATGTCGTCCGTTGGTTCGATCAACTTGTTGTCGAGCCCTTGGTGATTGCGTTCGGCGTGATAGTGCTCCAGATAGGAAGTTAGCGTTTCCCGCAACATCTCCTCGCCGAAGAAGATCATCCGGTCCAAACAGTCTTCGCGAATGGACCGCACGAAGCGTTCCGCGTAGGCATTGAGGTTCGGGCTCTTCGCAGGCAGCAACAATGGTTCCACACCAGCCTCTTGCAACACCGTCTGAAACTCTGGCGCAAATTTGCCGTCACGATCCATGAGCAGGAACTTCATGCCCAGCAAGAAACCATCGACATGATCGGTGAGATTCTTAGCCACCTGCTTCATCCACGGGCCGTTGGGTGAAGTCGAGATCCGCGCAAGACGAATGGATCATCACCGAGGACGACGAGCGCGCCGTCGCCAACGGTTGTTACTTCGATCTGGCCGCTGCCGAACGTGTGCGGACCTTCTTCGAGCGTTTCCTGCGACATAGCAAAGGGCAGTTCGCCAATCAACCGTTCACGCTGCTGGGTTGGCAATGGCGGGATGTGATCGCACCGCTGTTCGGTTGGAAGCGCGCCGATGGCACTCGTCGTTACCGGCGGGGCTACATCGAGATTCCCAAAAAGAATGGCAAGAGCACGCTGTTCTCGGGACTCGGGCTCTATCTGCTGGTGGCGGACAACGAGCCGGGCGCTGAAGTTTATAGCGCTGCCGTGGATCGCGATCAAGCCTCAATCGTCTATCTCGAAGCGGCCAACATGGTGGAGGCGTCACCGCACCTTTCGTCGCGGTTGGAAGTGGTGCGTTCGACACGGCGCATTGTCGATATCAGCAGTCGGTCGTTCTACAAAGCACTGTCCGCCGATGTGCCGGCCAAAGAAGGGCTCAATGCCCACGCGGTGCTGATCGATGAACTGCATGCCCAGAAGACTCGCGAGCTATGGGATACGCTCCGTTATGCCGGCGCTGCACGTCGTCAACCGTTGCACTTGGCGATCACCACCGCAGGCTACGACCGACACTCGATCTGCTGGGAACAGCACCAGTATGCCGAGCAGGTCATCGAGGGACGAATCGATGACCCGGCCTTCTTCGCCTACATCTGTGGTGCTGCCGATGACGACGATTGGACCGATCCGGAAGTGTGGCGACAAGCCAATCCGAGTTTTGGGATCACGATTAGCGCCGACCAATTCGCGGAAGACTGCCGCGAAGCACAGGAATCGCCCGCCAAAGAGAACACCTTTCGCCGCTATCGCTTGAATCAGTGGACCGAACAAGATGTCCGCTGGATCAACATGCAGAAGTGGGATGAATGCGATGCGGCGCTCGGTGATCTGGCGGGTAAAGATTGTTGGGCGGCTCTCGATCTATCTTCCACCCGCGATGTCACCGCGCTGGTGCTGGTCTTTCGCGAGGAAGAGCATTTCGCAGCGTTGCCCTTCTTCTGGATCCCCGAAGAGGGTGCTCGGCAACGCGAACGGCGCGACCATGTGCCGTACCCGCAATGGATCAGGGAGGGCCATATCGAAGCCACGCCTGGGGAAGTGATCGACTATGAACGCATCCGCAATAAGATCAACGAACTAAGCCAGACCTATCATATCCGCGAGATCGCCATCGACCGCTGGAATGCCACGCAACTCGCGACGCAACTAATGGATGATGGCTTCGAGGTAGTCGCCTTTGGTCAGGGCTATGCCTCGATGAACGCGCCGACCAAGATGCTGGAAGAAGTGATCCTGGCGGGACGCTTGGCCCACGGCGGTCATCCGGTGTTGCGCTGGATGGCGGGGAACGTCTCCATCGAAACGGACGCCGCCGACAACTGGAAGCCGAGTAAGAAGAAGAGCATCGAGCGTATCGACGGCATTGTCGCGCTGATCATGGCGCTGGACCGAGCCGTCCGAGATCGACCGTTTGTGGGCATCTTCTATTTGACGCACAATCTGGAGATTGGTTAGAGCGCGCCGCGATGATGGTCGTCCCTGGGTCGATCTCAGTCGTTGGCATGGGATACGGCGGCGGTAGGGCAGAAACCTATCTTGTACAACAGAAGGGGCGTGCCGCTAATGTGTGGTCGGACAATCGAGCCGATCTGAATCTTGCGAATGAGTGGATCCGGAAGCGATGATGAATAGGAAGTTCACCCGCACTTCGCTAGAATAACTGGCGCAACTTTTTGTCTTCTCCAAGCGGAATGCTCGATGCCTAATTCCATTCAAGCGGCGGATGCCGATGATCGCTTGCGCCAATTGATGTTAGTCGTCACGCGCAACAGCTCAATCGCGGCTAGCCTAGAAGAGCGACGCTACAGCACTTTTAAAGCACTGTTTCAACTGCTCGACGTCGATGCCGGGCACTGGGCTTGGGGGCGCGGGCACCCCCTGAAGACTGCCGTCGCACCGCTGGCGATTATTCACGAAGGCTACTCGCCGCAGCAACTCGCGACGTTGGTCGAGCATTCGCTTAAGCCCGAAGCGATCCAGACCTTTCAAGCCCGCGCTGGTGCGTCGATCGCCGGACGAACGCATGGCGGCTGGCATCGGCGAGCAATATTCACCGACGCACAGTGGAAAGCGTCAACACTGTGGAGTGAAAATGTTGCGCGGCTGGGACTCGATTCGTTCGCGCATGCCGTGAATTACACCACTAACGATACCTGGAGTTGTCTGCACTTCATGCGGAAGACAGGTCGCGCCGAATTCACGGCGGACGATGCCTTACTATGCGATCTGGCTCTGACCGGCATTGTCTGGTTGAACGCGCAGGCGGAAGAACGCGTGCCGCCCGAAGTCTTTACCGATGTCACACCACGCCAACGGACGGTGATGCTGATGCTGCTCGATGGCATGTCGCGCAAGCAGATTGCGACCTCGCTGCAACTCTCCCCGCACACTGTCGACGATCATATCAAGGCGATCTACACGCACTTCGAAGTCAGCAGCGTGGGCGAACTCGCCGCGCGATTCATGAAGCTGGCCTGACGATCCAGGAGCAACATCAGTCGTTCGCAACGCGATCGATCAGACGGCGGCGAAGACGCAGTCCGCACTTCGAAACCATCGTCATCAAGCCCCAACAAACCAGCGAACTGACTTCCGGAACTTCCACTGCCGGCAAAATTTGCGTTGGCCCGTTGATGGTGACGTTGTCGACCAGTGTATACGAGAAGTAGCCTAACGATTGATTAGAGATATAGCCTGGATTTAGCGTTGGGATGAAAGATTGAAAGTGAACGCTCGTAATCGGCGCGCCGTAATAACCGACGAACTGACTTGTGCCGCCCAGCGGTAGCAAAATTGTTTCAAAGGTGTTGTCGACATGAAAGAACGTCACCTACATGGTGTCGGTCGTCGGTGTAATGCTTGGCACATTGTACGACGTTAGCCCGGACGAGTTGACGCCCCTGTCGAACGCGAGATCCAACCCCAGGGCGACGATGCCAGCAGGCAAGTTGATATTGGCATCGGTTCTTCCCAGTACGAAGTTGGTCGAACCGTTGAGGCTATATGGACTTCCGGGAGCGTTGTAGAGATTGGTTTCCCACTCGGAAGGAAACAGCGGGTTATTCTGCGGCGTGTATTGTGGATCCCAATGCCCCACGTACTGAATGCTGTTATAGCTGAAACCTGTTGAAGCGAAGGTAAAAACGCCGGCACCGTTCACGTACTGAGCGGTAGGTGCCAGCGCTGGGATCGCCGTTTCGAACGTTTCGGTCAGCGGCGTCCAACCGCCGCCACTCACCGCCGCTTCAAAGGTGCCACGGTTGGTGTGAACGCCTGCGTGCATTGTCGTGACACTAAATAAAAGAACTCCAAATACCAACCAACTCAATCGCCGTTCCGACATCATGTTGATCATCCCCAGTATGAACAGATAGCCCATTTCGATCCGCTCGCGGATGGTTCTAGCGGTGCGCTGCAAAGCGAACATCCCTGATTCCAGGGAACCAACGAGAAAACGCCGACACGCGCTAATGTGGGGCGTTGAGTGGCGAGCCTATTCGACGACGAAGACGCGCGGGACAAATGGGTCGCTGAGCAATGTCATCGGCTCAAGCACGAAGGGGGCGCGGCGTGCTGGCGAAATTGGAGTCGCTCCACCTCGCTGGGCGGAGCGCGGCGGTGCAGGATGCGTATCGGCAAACGACGAATCACTATCGCAACCAGGCGCATCGCATGGATTACCCGCGCTAAGAGGCGAATGGTTGGCAGATCGGCTCGGGGCCTGTAGAAATCGCCTGCAGGACCGTGGTCGGCCTTCGGTTGAAAGGAGTGGAATGATTTGGGTCCCCGGCTCCGACGCCATCTGCCACCTCCGCGCGCTCTATCTCAGCAAACCCAGCCAACGGGAAGCCCCTCGACCCTCCGAACTCCTATATGTGACGCCCACACCCATTGCGACTACTTCGTAAAATGTTTCCCATCCCCGGATTCGGGGAGCGTATTCGCGGCAAATGCTAGGTAGTATGTCGGGTTAAGTCGCTGCGTCAGAGACACTTCGTAAATCACATTCGTAAATATACCAATGATTAAGCTTCTGCTGTTCACAACGCTGTTTTTGGCTTCCGTCGCCGCCGCATCTAAAGCGGAGGCGGGCATTCTCTATGGTGCCGATGGCTCGGGTGGTAATCCGAGCAAACTTTACACGATCGATACCACCACTGGCGTCGGGACCGAAATTGGTTCCATTGGCTTCGCAGTCACCGGCTTAGCATTCGATCCCACGTCGGGACTTCTTTACGGCGTCACGGCGAGCAAGAACACAAACGATCCTCCGAAGGTCGATCCAATACGCGGGCTGCTCTCCATTAATTTGGCGACCGGAGCAGGAACTTACATTGGCGACTACTCAACGCCCAGCACCATCGTGGGCGGAGTAATGTCTGACATCTCGTTTGATCGCGCAGGAAACCTTTTCGGCTGGAATGAGCAAGTCGGATTCAGAGGAGTGGGAATTGATAACCTTTACAGTATTAACAAATTGACGGGTGATGCGATGCTTGTCGGCACTTCCGGAGTCAACACAATGACGACAGGGTTGGCGTTTGATAGCAACGGAACTTTATTCTTAGAGAGCCTTGGCAACCTCTATACTGTAAATCCAGTTACCGGCGCGGCTACATTTGTTGGCGGTTCTCTTGCGAGTACTGGCCTTGGAATGGATTTCGATGAAAGCGATTCTCTATTCGCGATTCAAAAACAGTTGTCTGATGCTACGCTGCGGAATCTTATTACGATTGATACATCAAATGGCACCTTTAGCGTGATTGGCACTACGGTGCCTCATCTCGATGCTCTCGCCTTTCAACGAGGACCGGCCATAACAACACCCGAACCCACGTCAGTAGTTATTTGGGGTCTTGGCATGCTCGGCTGTGCTATCGCCAGCTATCGTCGCCGCAGATCGGCCTGCTCTGCGATGTGAACCGGTTGGCCGTTCGAAGACGGCAACAATTGCCCATACGTGGATGTTAGAAATCCACATGTACCTCGTCCATGTGCAGCGCAAACCTCAGCGATCCCAGCCAACGGAAGTCTTCTGACGCCCGCAACTACTATAATTGTACCTACAAAAGTGAAGCCCAAGCGTGGGCTCCTTGGTCGTTGAAAGTTCGCGGTTGGACTACAGACCCAGCTCGTCCATCAGACGGTTGTGTTCTTGGACGCCCAACATGTCGATCAACGCGTTGGTGAGCCATTCGACTTGCAGCAGCGCTTGTTTGGCGTAGTCGTTCGCGGGCTTGTAGCATGTCGCCGGTTGCAGGAAGACGATGATCGTGGCGACACCCTCGGGCGAAAGATTGTCGCGGATCACCTTTTCAAAGGCTTCTTGATCGACCGCGCCGCTCGTCCGGTCTGTGTTGTGCTTGATCATCGTTGGGCTCCTAGTGGTTTGGTAGTTGTCATCCCGTTCGGAAAGACACATCAAGCCATCGGTGCGCGGGAACAGCAAGCAGTTGGTGGGAGAACTCCACTCATATTTCAGCGGCTAGCCCGGTTGGCCCGTGTCGCGACCAGTGAGCCGTCCCGCCCCAAGCGTGCCAGCCAACGTAGAAACGCCCACACTCGCAAACGAGGAGCATTCAGGCGGTATGTGATCCTTTTTTAAGCTAGACTCCTCATAGAGGCTCCGAAGCAACGGTTGGGGCGCATGCATTTGGTCATCGTGGCATGGGCCCGCAAATCAAGGTAATTTATGCGTCATCGTGGCCGTGTAACTAGCTGGAAGGAAGTTCGGGGATTCGGCTTCATCACACCAAGCGACGATGAAGGTCAGGTTTTCGTGCATGTCAGTTCGCTCGTCAACCGAGCTCGGATCCCGACCGTAAACGAGTTCGTTACTTACACACTCAAAATGGACTCGCAGGGAAGACCACAGGCTCGAGACGTATCATTCGTAAGTGACCGCTACACAGTCTCGCCTCCCTTCTTGATCGCTGCGAACTTCCTGCTTCTCGTCGTTGGACTTGTAGTCTTCGAGAGGCTGCCGTTTGCGGTGCTGTCGCTATACTCGGTCGCAAGCTTGATCACTTTCTTGGCTTATGCCTCGGACAAGGCGGCAGCCCAAAAGAATCTGTGGCGCACTTCCGAAAGCAAGCTTCATCTGCTGAGCCTATCTGGTGGTTGGCCGGGTGCCCTCATCGCTCAGCATGTCTACCGGCATAAGACACGGAAGCGGTCTTTCATCGTTTCTTTCTGGGGCACCGTGGTTCTAAACTGTGGGGCCCTGATGTGGGTTGTGTCACCCTTAGGCCAGCAATACTTAACGTCGCTGCTGAATTAGTACCCGCCAACGAGAAAACGCCCGCACGTGCAAACGTGGGGCGTTGAGTGGCAAGACTTGCAGACCTAGCCATTGATCGCAAACTTCCCGCGTTCCGTCTTTGTGAATCGCGACTCCGCGCCTTTGACGCTGATCTCGCGGATAATC
>JBGSHH010000832.1:0-7741 GCA_041752355.1 Pirellulaceae bacterium
TACGTGAGCATGACCGACGCATCCCCTTTCTTGAGTGAGACGTTGCCGAACATGTCTTCGAAGATCACATCAACGGACTTCCAGCCGGCATCCACAAGCGACTTTTGAATCGCTACCACGGTCGCTCTTGCTTTGCCGGCGCCGACCTTGAACTCCACTCTGCTATCGGAAGCATCCAGACCGGTGGCGTCGGCCGGCAGTTTAATGGCAAGTTGCGGCCTCGCGGGGGGATTCTCCTGCTCGGCTTTCTTACTCGCGATTTCTGCTGCAAGGGCGGATTCCATAGCTTGGACTTGCGCCGCCGTTTGGTAGCGGACCAGCACCCGCGACTGGCCTTCAAATGTCGTGAGTTGCACCTCCATGAGATCCTGTTGCGGATTTCGAAAAATGAGAAAACTCTTCCAATCGATTTTCACCAGGTTTTCGGTCGTCGCTTTCCAGCCCTTTGGCGTCAATCGCGCGCGGTAGAACTTAGTGATCGCGTCGTAGTCGGAGGCCGAATCGAACGAGAGCTGGCTAGGATTGTCGGAAAAATGTGCTCGCAGCGAGTCAGGCGGCAAGGGGATATCGGCCGCAAGCAAACGGCTGCTGTAGGTGATGACGGTCTTGCCACCTTGCGCTGGTGCCGCGCTGATGGTGGCGGAAACTTCGATCGCCTGTTGTTTGAAATTGAGCGTGTCGCCTGCCTCGCCATAGCGTTCCCAACCTTTTTCGGCGAGCAGTTCAATCACACTCGCTTTCGCGGACTCGACGGAATCGTCCGAGATATAGGCGGTGCTGACGGGTCCTTTGTAAAGTACCTTCACGCCCTCTGGCGTCGGCAACAATTGGGGGTCCACATTGCCATGGTTCAGCAAATACACGCGCGATTGCGGCAGATTGGCATCGCTGCTGTCGGCAAAGACGGAGAGCGACAAGACGTAGCCAGCGCGAGAGAACGTGCCGCTCGCTCCTTCGGCGCTAGTGTAACTGCCCTTGAGTTCCTGCCACTTCGCGGCCGCTAGTTTCTCTTGCAGGAACTTATACGCTGGGAGGGGTGGGCCGGAAACCTTATAGCTAGCGGTAGCGAGGGAGATACTGGAATCTTCAAGCGCGCCGGGGACTTGCGGAAAGGTTCGTAGATCGAGGATCTTGATGGCTTCGTCAATCGTGGCTGGATTAGCAGCGACAGGGGGCGTTGGAGGGAGTGTCGGTGCTGGAGTCACTTCCGCCATCGGCGCGGTGGGAGCGGTTGTTGGATTCGCCGCCTCCGGAATTGTCGCTGGCGTGTCGGTCGCTACTTTAGCGGCAGGAGGCGAGGCAGCGTCGGTTGTGGGCGTAGGCGTAGATGGCGAGGTAGGCGGAGCCGACTTGCCACAACCCAACAGGACCGTCGCTAGAACGATCATTCCGCAACGACGAACAATAAGCTTACACATAAACTTTTGGCCCTAGACTTGAATTCGTTTCAAGAGTGTACCCCCGAATTGTGTCGTGGCAGCGAAATATCGGCGAGGCACTCCAGGTTTTCCTACAATTCTCACCTTCCGACGGGGATTTTTCGACACCTTGTAGCGTCTGAGTTGCAATTCTCTTCTGGATAGCCTGTTCTCCAACACCAATGCGGCTCCCTTGCTGACCGACATCGACCAATCGGCCGTTATTCGCGGGCTGCGAAGCGGCGACCGGCACGCCTGGACCATGTTGTACGACACGTACAGCGTGGCGGTATGGCGTTTTGTCGCAAGGTTGATCGGTGGCGATGCGGCGGCTGTGGCCGACGTGGTGCAGGAGGTGTTTCTAGCGGCGGCAGGAAGTGCAGCGAACTTCGATGCCGAGCGTGGCACCTTGTACTCGTGGCTGATGGGGATCGCTCAGCATCAGGTCGCAGCACATTGGCGTCAAGCGAGTCGCGCGGCGCGACTCAAGCAACTGGTGATCAGCGAAGTGGGCCCGTTGCGACAGTGGCTCGACTCGGAGCAGCCACTGGACGATTTGCTCCTCCGGCGCGAACTGGCTGATTTGGTCCGCGGCGTGTTGGCTGAGTTGTCGCCCGACTACGCAGCTTTACTTACTGCCAAGTACTTAGATGATCGCACCGTGGAGGAAATGTCCGACGAACTGGGCGGCTCGTCGGACGCCATTAAATCGAAGCTCGCCCGCGCCCGACGGGAGTTTCGCACCCGCTTTGAACAGTTGATGCGCGAGCCATCGCCCACAACCCGACAATGACCGACTAAGTGCTATGACGAATGAGTCTCAACCCGATCCGGTCCCTCACGACGAGCAGCGTTTAGCCGCGCTGCTCCGCGCCAGCGATCTCGATACCGCGCCTCCCGATGCGTCGTTGCTGGCGGCGCTCCGCGAACGTTCGAGTGAGCTCTTTGTCGCTGGCAGTTCTTCCTCTCGTGTAGCCAACAGCGCGCCCGCCGATCCAGAGCAAGACCTGGTGACACCGGCACGTTCCTCTCGGAGTCGTAACATGTTTACATTGGCGATGCGCATTGGCGCGGTAGTCGTGGCAGTAGCCTTGGTGATGGCATTGTGGCTACGTCCTTGGACCGAGCAATCGGCTCTGGCTTCCACGCCATTTTCTCAGGTGCTCGACAAGTTGAGCGCGGCGCAATCGTTGCAACTTCGCATCTCGCAAGCGGATCAACGGGCCGACGTTTGGATTCGCCGCCCTGGCTTGGTTCGTTGGCAGTCTTCGCCAACGCATTATCAAATCGCTGCCGGCTCTCGGTTGTGGAAGATTGATGAAACCAAGAACACTGTCGCCACCAGCGATTCGCCTTGGTTCAATGGCGCCGAGCAACCCATCGATCTGCTGAAGCTATTGTCGGTTTCTACCAGCGACACGTCGCAATTGCTCAAGGCAAGGCCTATCGCGCGAGAGACTTACGACGAGCGCGACTGTTTTGTCTATCGCGTGGAGCTCGAGGCCCAGCAAGGAAGGGTACAAATCGAAGCCTATGCCGATGCTGTCACGCTGGAGCTTGTCGCGGTGATCGCTCGCGATGTCAAACAGCCGCGTGGCGCCGCGCCGCCTCTTGCGGAACTGCAACTCATCGCCTTCAATCCGCCTGTGCGGGACGAGCAATTCGTAGTGGCAACGACGCTAACTGAAGATGGTCGAATTGGACAGGTGAGTGATGCGCAGGGCGTGGTCACGGTGCGGCCAATGCTCGCCCAGCGTTGGACGCCGATCTGCCGCGAACTTCTGGTTCGGCCTGGGGATTGGTTGCGCGCTGATGTTCGCGGTGCCAATGCGCTGAAGGTTACGTTCTCGTCGCAAGCGGAAGTCACGCTTGGCCCCGGCAGTTTGCTGGAATGCATCACGCCGACGCAAGCTCGCCTGCATAGCGGCACCGCCCAAGTCAAACTCCCTAAGAATGCCACCGCCGAGTTTGAACTACTCGCACCGCGCGATGGCGATCGTAAACTCAAGGCAGGGGAAGAGCTAATTGCGCGCGTTGATCGCGATGAAAAGCTGGTTGCCGTCCCCAAAGCTCCGCTTTGGTTGGCTGGCTTTGCAGGCACCTCGCGCAATGAATCGTTGGGCTCGCTATTGGTCAATCTTCCCGATGGTCGCAATGAGCCCCTTACAGTCGGCTATCACAAAGTCAAAGTGGAGATTCGTGATCAGATCGCCCGTACCACGATTGAAGAATCGTTCGTCAATCATACGGATAGTCGCCTGGAAGGTGTCTTTCATTTCCCGCTGCCGCAAGACGCTTCGATCAGCGGCTTTGGGATGTGGATCGGCAATGACCTGGTCGAAGCCGATATCGTCGAGAAGCAACGCGCTCGGGAGATCTATGAAACGATTTTGCGCGAGAAGCGCGATCCGGGCTTGCTGGAATGGGCAGGCGGAAACCTCTTCAAAGCTCGAGTCTTTCCAATCGAAGCCCGATCGGAAAAGCGGATCAAGATTGTCTATACGCAAGTATTGCCGTTGCGTGGTGGGCAGTATCGCTACTCCTATGGCTTGCGCAGCGAACTGCTGCAAACCAAGCCACTGCGTGAGCTTTCGCTCACGGTCACGGTGAACTCCGCGCTCCCGCTCAAGAGTGTTGCTTGCCCCACGCATAGCGCTCGTCTGACACAAACCGCCCATTCCGGCCAGGTCGAGTTCACCGCGCAGGAGTATACGCCGACGCGAGATTTTGAGGTCGTGTGTGAAATCGAGCGGGCACAATCGGATGTAGTGCTTGTGCCGCATCGACGGGGCGAGGACGGCTATTTTCTCCTGCAAATTACGCCGCCTGCGGCTGACGGGAATTGGCAGCGGGAATTGGTTCCCGATGGCGCGCCGCTGAACTTGGTATTGCTCTGCGATACCTCCGCGTCGATGGATAGCGAAAAGCGCCGGCAGCAAGGCGAATTCGTTGCATCGGTGCTGGCGGCGCTGGGAGAGAACGATCGCTTCAACATTGTGGCAGCCGATGTGGGGACTGTTTCGGCATTCAAGGAAACTGTCGCACCAACAGCGGAGAACTTAAAGCAAGCGCACGACTTCCTGGCGGAACGGATCTCGCTGGGTTGGACAAATTTGGAACGCGCTTTCGAGGACGTGCTAAGAAAGTCGCCCGAGAATGCGACCGTGATCTATGTCGGCGATGGCATAGTTACCGCAGGCGTTGCTGATCCGGCCAGTTTCACCAAACGATTGCGACAGATGGTCGCGGCTGCCAAGCCAGGGCGATCGTTTCATGCTGTCACCGTGGGCAATACATTTGAATCGACGGTTCTCCGAGGGATCGCAGCGGTCGGCGGTGGTTCGCTTCGCAACATCAGCGGCGAGCAAACACCTCAGGCGGTCGCGCTGGAACTGCTGAACGAGATCGCGCAACCAGCGCTGCGCGATCTGAACATTGAATTTCGCGGGCTGAAAGTGGCCGCTGTTTATCCCGAACGTTTGCCCAATCTGGCCGCTGGCACGCAACACGTCATTGTGGGCCGTTATTTGCCGGAAGGAATGGATCAACAAGGGGAAGTCATCGTCACCGGCCAGCGTGGTAACGAGACGGTGCGTTACGCCGCGAAGGTCGTACTCAAAGACGCCGAAGCTGGCAACTCGTTCATTCCGCGACTTTGGGCGCGGGCTCATCTCGATCAACTCTTGGCTCAGGGTCAAAGTGATCTGGTGCGCGACGACATCATTCGATTGTCCGAAGAGTTCCACATTATCACGCCGTATACGTCCCTGCTCGTGCTGGAGACGGATGCGGATCGCGAGCGGTTTGGTGTGCAGCGGCGCTACCTGATGCGCGATGGCGAACGCTTCTTTGCCCAAGGTAGTGCCAATGCGCAATACGAACTTTTGCAAACACAAATGAAGCTGGCCGGGTCTTGGCGGCTTGGTCTACGGCGGCAGATGCTGCGGCAATTGGCCGGACTCGGCCGCAATGCGCACGTGTTTGAATCTCAAAGAGCTGAATACTTAGGTCGTTCGTTGGGCTGGAATGCAAGTAATAGAACTTACAACGAGTTTTCTTCGTTTGGCCGCCTGAGCGAACGGGGGCTGGAGGAGCGTGCGAGTCGCCTAAAAGGCAACGTTACGTTGGGCTTAGAGAACTGGGAGGTCGAAGAGCCAGCCTTAGTAGCGGGGCAGAAATCGCTTGACGATTTCGGAGTGGTGGATTCCAAACAAGGCGACATGGACGAATGGTTGGGAGTTAGCGATCTGGAAGCAGTTGATAAACGCAAGGAGCTACTGGGTAAGAGAGAATTAGATGCTCTGAAATATGATTTGGAAGCAGGCGAGAATGAATTAAAGCAACTGCAAGACTCGATCACTGGCGAAGAGTTCTACGCGCTGAGCGACTTTCGTGGCGTGGATCTCGCCCCAGGCGGCCTCCCTCGCGTAGGTGCATTTGGACCTCCGCTGCCCAGCCAGCCCATGTCCGGAGGCTGGGGCGGAGGCGCGCTAGGTAGCAAGTCACAATACCATTATCAATCTCGACACGTCGACTACACATCGTGGCTTGCGACGCTGTTTCCTACGGTTTCCTCCGCTACGAGAAAGGACAACCCTGTGCCCGCGGCGGAAAACTGGTCGCCGGAAGCGCTCGCTTTGGCGAAGAGTTTACTGCGGACCCAGTCGCTGGCGAAGTTGGAAGGTGGCATTGAGATCGAACGCGTCTGGGACACATTCAATCCTCGCTGGCAACGGCGTGAGTCGCACAATGCCGAGCGAGTGCTGTACTCACCGCAAGCGTGGTTGATTCGTTCACTTGATGCGGACGACCACACACTCGTCGAGTATTGCGACCCGCAGGAACGCGGCGTCTTCTCGCTCGCTTTCCTGTTGGGGCGCACACGAAAAGCCGACGCTAATGACTTGTCGCGACTGCCGTTTAGCTTGCTCGATCTCTCGCTGGCACCGCTCTACGAGTCGCACTATCGCAACAACGCGAGGGTAGAAGCGGTTGGTGAAAATCAAGTCAAACTCGTACTGACGTTTGATAACTCCACCTTCGAGCAACACTTCCTCATCGACACCACCAGGCATGTCGTGCTCAAGCAAGAAAGCTTCGAGGAGGGCAAGGTCACTGGCACGACGGTCTTCGAAGACCTGATCGAAGTCGCTGGCACCTGGTGGGCGACCAAGGTAGTGACCACCGATGAGAAGGGTCGCAAGATCGGCGAGATTCAGTACAAGATCAATGGCCTTGGCTTAGACCAGTTCACGGCTCGCCTGGAGGCGGAACTGCGTGCCAAATCGCAAGTGCAGTTTCTCTCGCAATCGCTTCCCAAGCTGGCGACGGCGCGGCAGAAAGTGGCCGACGGGTCGGCAAACTTCGACGATCAAATCGTCATGCTGTTGCACGACTGCCAATTGCAGCAATGGGACGAAGCATTAAAGCGCATCGATGCCGCGGAGAAGATCGCCGCTGATAAATCCGGGGTGCGTTGGCTGCGAACGATGCTGCAGATTACGATTCGTCGCCATGAGGATGCGCGCAAGCGATTGCTCGACGAAGCACGCATTCTGGCGGCCAAGCCACGCCAGGATGATCTGTATCTGGCCGAGTTCATCTCCGGTCAGGCAACTAGCGTGAGCGGTACAGGCGAGCGGCTGGAGTTCATCGAGATTCTCAAGCCGGTTTATGAACGGCAACCGGCCGAGTTGTTGGCGCTGGCCCGTTGGCAAGAGCAATTGCGAGCGTGCTATGAAGGGCTAGGACGGTCGGAGGAGGCATTGCAACTCAGCGCAAAACTAGCGACCGATGCTCCCTGGAATGCTTATCTGCAGGTGCAACATGCGCGCCGCCTTGGGAATGCCGGGCAGCAAGAGGAAGCCTTTGCATGGCTTGAGAACGAACTGGCTCGACAGGTCGAGCGCGATCGCGCGGAAGACGAAGCGTTGCGCGGGGGCATCGCCGATTTATACCGAGCCGGGTATCGTTGGAAAGAGCTACTCGCGTTTACGACGCAGTGGATCGATCGCCATCCGGAATATGCGTCCCCCTACGCCCAACATTTGTCGGCCCTGATCTTCAATGATCAACTCGACAAGGCGAATGAATTGGTGGCCGCCTGGCTAAAGGAATATCAGATCGATGGCAAGCTCTCGCCGCAAAAGATCGCCAAAATAGAAGCTGCGCTCGCCTATGCGCAAGGCAGTGGCCACTCCATTTCCTTCGCGCGTCCTGATCCTCGTTGGTATGAACCGCTGGCGGCATTTGCCAAGTTCTTTGCCACGCACAAACACCACGGCGACTTTGCCAGTCGGGTATACGAGTATCGATTCTGGGAT
>JBGSHH010000833.1:0-6828 GCA_041752355.1 Pirellulaceae bacterium
AGACAGCTTCCTCATCCAGCCGGATGACTTCCGCGATTGTTCAACAGCTCGGGGAGCAGGATTTGAACCTGCACGATCCGCGTCAAAGACGGATGGCCTACCATTAGCCAATCCCCGAGCAAGTACTCTTCACGCTCCGCGTGAAGCCTCTGGACGCTGTCGCAGGAGCATTTCGCACCTCTTCGATCCAACGGTCTTCTCTCGTATCAGCAGCATGCGGAGCGTGATGGGTGTTCTCAGCTGCGGAGGCAGGAATCGAACCTGCGACAAGGCGATTAACAGTCGCTTACCAGTACCAACACTGGTTCCACCGCATTACGTTCTCAGAGCGCCCAGTGGGAGTCGAACCCACACTTCCGCCATGGCAAGGCAGTAGGCTACCGCTACATCATGGGCGCTATTTTTGCTGGCGATTTTACCGCCAGGAGCAACTAAACTTGTTCATAAGCAATACCTGCTTCCTGTTTACATCAACTAAGGATTTGCAATGTCATTTTTGGTTTGTTGCCTCTTGTTTGCGACAATCGGTGAGAGCAGCGATTCGCCGAGCGTTGATCCGGCGATGACGTTCTATGCTCCGCAGGATGAACGCGCCGTCGAGGACAACAAGGTCTTGGCCGTGGAACATCGCCGCAAGTCCACGTTATTTTGGCTCTATGACGCATTGGGATTTCGTTACGCAGTGCTGTTACCGATTTGTGGTTGCATCGCTCTTTGGAGTTCGGTGCGCATGGTGGTGATATCGCCACGACGCAAACCGAGTGCGTTCGACTGGTTCGTTTTGTCGCTGCCAGTGCTTATTGGCTTGGCCGGTTCCATGTCGGACTTCGTCTACCTCTGGAACCTTCATAGTCGCGTACGACCCATGCAGGGCACTTTCGCAATATGGGAGGTCTCTGTTTCTGCGTTGGAATCTACCTTGGTCGGATTCGTCACAACGCTTCCTGCCTACTTCGTGGCCGGGATTGGCCTTCCGCTTCGCAGGCTATTCGCTCGCACCAGCCAGAATTCCAATTGATTGAGAGCACCGAGTGGGAATCGAACCCGCGTTGCCGCATTACGAGTGCGGAGTCTTCGCCGCTAGACTACCAGTGCTGATGTATCGTGCTTGCTTGTAAGTGGCCGCGCGCTACCATCGCAGATCCCCATGTGGTGCGGCTCGTGGAACTCGCCACACCCTACGACTTGTGGCACAACTTAAGTGGGACCGATGGGAGTTGAACCCATACCTCGCGGATTAAAAGTCCGCTGTGCTGCCTGTTACACCACAATCCCGAAGTAGCTTCCGGATGTGGCGTTTGGAAAGTGATGGTGACATGATGGTGTCCTTCGCTTGATTTCTTGCAGTGGGCAGAGAGGCGCTCGAATCCTCGTCTGCGGTTCTTCAGACCGCCGCTAAACCATCTCAGCTATCCGCCCTAGTGTTTAAAGTATCAGTACATGGGATGTCACCAGGCATCACGCGGAGCGTGATGGGTACAACAAAGTACTCTTCACGCTCCGCGTGAAGCCGCTGGACGTTGTCGCAGGAGCATTACGCACCTCTTTGATCCAACGACCTTCCTCCCCAACAACATTTGATACGTAACCACGAACATGGGATGTCACCAGGCATCACGCGGAGCGTGATGAGTACCAACAAAGTACTCATCACGCTCCGCGTGATGCCGCTGGACGTCGTCGCAGGAGTATTACGCACCTCTTCAATCCAACGGCCTTCTTCGCCAACCACGTTCGATTTGTAGCCACGAAGATGGTAGGTCCCATGGCATCACGCGGAGCGTGATGGGTACTAACGCAACAAGCCCGATGTCCACTCGTGACACCGGGCTTGTTGTGTAAGCTCGCGTTAGGCCAAGGCCGGTGTCATAAGCGCAGGGGTTGCGTAAACGAATTGCCCTGTTTCTGGGCGAAACGTTGCCCGCGTTGCGAATTACTACCGGACTGTGACCACGAAACCAACATCTGCTTATCCCTCAATCTCACTTTTAACTCGCTCCCACCAGCGCACTCGCTGGTCCTGCAAGATCAGACGAGCGCCGCTTCCAAAAGGTTCGCAGAACCTTGTCAAAAAAGCGCGCGTTACATTCGGCACATGCCGTTCCCGCGGAATTCCAGAGATAAAATCAAGTTCGGCGATTTGACTCCGAGTGGAGTTGACATAGGTTTTCAATGTGCATGAGGTCAACAACGCGTTGGCTTCGGCACCGCGCCGCTGTGGATTATCCAGGCGGAGCGCGGGCAGCACTCGTCTCCTGAACTCTCGTCGAATTCGGTTCGTTGGTGTTCGGACTCTCGGGCGCTACCCACGATGGGCCTGCGTTAGCCTCGCATCCTCGAGAAGGGCAAACCGACCGCAAGGTCGGGACGCAAAGCCAAGGGCCTCTGGGGTTTTCCCCGGTGGTAGCCTGGTTGCCGAAGGGTTGTTTGTACGGCGCGCGGTGACTTTGGTCGCTGCGGTCTTCGAACATCTGTTAGGGCAAAGCTTGAAGAGGAATGAGGTTGGTGTGGATTGGTGTTGGGTTCCGCCGGGCGTGTTGCAGGCCGCTGCCGCACCCTGGTGTGGCGTCGCTCCCGGCGGAACTCAAGGTTTTGGCTTTGTCACTGCGAGTGACGTGTGCGGCTTGGCCGTCGCGTCGCAACTCGCTGGAGGAATCTATGAAGAATCTAGCTCTGAAGGTGCAGCGTTTCCTCGTTTCCGAAGATGGCCCGACCGCGGTGGAATACGCCGTCATGTTGGCGCTCATCGTGATCGTATGCCTCACCGCCATTCAGGCGATTGGCACCAACGCGAGCACGACGTTCCAGAACATCGCGGATCAACTCGACTAGCGCTGCTAGCCGGTTCCGCCGGCTCGGGGCTAGGTTCGCGTCCGCCTTCTTACGACCCCACGGCGTTCTTTGGATCGCCGTGGGGCGTTTTTCTGCGCCAGCAACGATATCGCTGCTTGATGCGGGAACTTGCCACAAAACATGACCTATGGTTGACGTAGGGTGGAAAGGTCAACCGCGGCCGAATTTGCGCCGCACGAACACACACACAGGGTGAATGCAATGTCGGAACTTGTAACTGCCTATGCGGCGGCTATCGCCGAGAACTGGACGATTTGGGTCGTGACGCTCTTTGTGATTGTCGCCGCCGTGATCGATGGCTTTGAACTACGCGTCCCCAATCGGCTCACTTATCCGTTCATCGTCGCTGGCTGGGCCTATAGCACCTACGCTTTGGGTTGGGACGGCTTGTGTTGGAGCTTGTGGGGGACATTCGTCGGCCTGATGTGCTTACTGCCAGCCTATTCGATCGGCGGCATGGGTTCGGGCGACGTGAAGATGATGGCCGGTATCGGAGCTTGGATCTATGGCGAAGACACGATGTGGGCGTTTGGCGTCTCGGTCGTGATCGGTGCGATCCTGGCTGTCGGCATGGTGCTGCTACGCAAGGGTGGCTGGAAGAAACACACCAGCCAGTTCTGGATGATCCTGGGCGAGATCATGACGATCCGCGACCCGAATCAGCTGTCAACCATCGCCGCCGAACGCAAGAAATCGATGCTGTTGCTGCCGTATGGGATTCCGATCGCCATCGGCACCATCCTCTACTTCATGTGGATGGGGATGCTTGTATAAACGCTAGCATGACTCCCCAAAGGGGTTGAAATCCAATGAGCACGCAAATTGGCGAAACCAGAGAGATTGCGTTGCCATTAACGCGCACTGGCAAGAAGGTACATAAACTCTTCCGGTCGTACCGATTATTCCGGCGTGGAGCGGCAGTGGTCGAGTTTGCCATTGTTGCGCCAGTGCTCCTGCTGCTCGTCTTCGGCATGATCGAATACGGACGACTGATCATGGTTCAGCAGGTGCTCACGAATGCCACCCGCGAGGGCGCGCGTCGAGCGGTACTGGATGGTGCCACCACGAGTGCCGTCACATCGGTGGTGACTGATTACTTGTCAACGAGTCATATTTCGGGTGCGGTTATAACGGTCACTCCCAATCCGCCTAGTAACGCGGCATTTGGAGAGCCCGTGACAGTATCCGCGCAGGTGTCTTTCAGTGAAGTGAGCTGGCTCCCAACGCCAATGTTCCTTAGTGGGAAGACAATGTCCGCGACGACGGTGATGCGTCGCGAGACTTTGCAATAAGAGTTGTTTGTTTTAGCGCTGTTGATCGCTGTGTGACCCAAGGATTGACGACACCGCACCAACCGTATTCGGAACCCGCAAGGCGAGAGAGGGCATAACGATGCGTGCCAAGTCGATGGTCCTGCTACTGATTGCAGGCGTATGTGGTCTGGTTGCCTCCATTGGCATCAGCCAGGTCATTGAACGTCGTGGTCAAGGGGCCGCGGAAATCCCCATGGGAGAACTGTTTGTCGCTGTCGCGGACATCGACATCGGTGCCAAGCTCGACGCGACAAACGTCAAACTCGATAAATGGCCCAAGGATCGCATTCCCGAAGGATCGATTACGAAACTCGAAGAAATCAAGGATCGTTATCCCCGCGTGCGTCTGTATGCCGGCGAGCCGATCCTCACCGCCAAGCTGATGGACTCGAAGGATGGCGTCGATCAAGCCACCAAGATCCCCGAAGGCTATCGGGTGGTTTCGGTGAAGGTGACCATGGATGAAGTGGTCTCCGGCCTGGTTCGCCCTGGCGACCGCGTGGACGTGGTGTTGTTTTTGCGCAAGAGCAACGACATCAAGCAAACCATGGCGCATACCTTCCTGAAGGATGTTCGCGTGTTTGCCATCAATGCGGAAACCGAACGGGCCAAGGACACCGAGGGTGAGGAGATGGTGGCCAAGACGGTGTCGCTGTTAGTGAAACCAAATCAAGTCGAATCGGTCATGCTGGCCTCGGAACTGGGCAAGATGCGATTGTCGTTGCGTCGTCCCAATGATCCGAAAACTTACGATGATGACGATGGTACCGACATCGACGAACTCCTCAACAGCAAAGACAAGATCGCCGACGATAAGACAGCAGCAGAACGCAATAAAGAACAAGGTGGCATCTTTGACGTGCTGAGCAAGCAAGCGCCGGCGGCTGTGGTTCAACCGACGCCGGAACTAGCTCCCGCTTTTGAAGCCGCCAAACCGCAGTGGCAAATGACCATCATTAGCCCCGCCGGCAATTCGAAGTTTGAATGGAACGATCCCAAGGGCCTACCCACGGAAGTGACAAATGGCGGTAGTGGCGGCAGCATTAGCCCCCCCTCCGTGTTGCCACCGGCGGTCACCCCTCCGGGACTCAATGCACCCGCAACGGCGCCTGTAACCGCTCCGGAGATCGCACCCGAGTTTGGTCAGGATGCCAATGCAAGTGGCTCGGAATGAACGAACGATGGCATGATGCACAGCTAGTGAAATAAGGATGGCGAGTCGGCCCCCGCGCCGAGTGGATTTGCACCTTGGAGGGCGTTAGGAAGTAGAGAACTGAAAACAGAAGTCACCAGCCGCCTACTCGCACGATGCGAACGGAACCGCAACGTCGAGGGCTGGTGAATGAGGAATCGACACGGATGTCGTCGATTTGACCCTAAAATCATTCGCGTACGGATACCACGCAAGGAACTCACGGATGTTGAAGCCCTTCTTCGCAGCCGCCTGCACATCGCTAGCCTTGGCGACGTGTGTGCTCACGACAACTGTCCCCGCGCGAGCGCAACAGCTCACGCCATCGCAGCCGGTCACGTTCAACGTCAGCAACAGCACGCAGCGGCTGGAAATGACAGTGAACTCCAGCCGCATTCTCACGCTCGAACATAACGTGCCGCGGATGTTGGTCAACAACACCGACGTGGTCCGCGCCACGCCCCTTTCGCCCAACCAGGTGCAGCTCTCTGCGCTACGCGCTGGTGCGACCCAGGTGAATGTTTGGGACGAGAATGATAAGGTCTATAGCGTGGACGTGGTGGTTAACGCCGATGTGGGTGATCTGGAACGGGTACTCGAAGCCGAGTTCCCCGACGCCACGATCAGCCTGCGTCCCACCAACACCAGCATCATCATCAGCGGTTATGTGCCGCGTGCGGAAATGGTCGGCGCGATCATTCGGATCGCCGAGGACTATTACCCCCGCGTGGTCAATCGCTTGACGGTGGGTGGCGTACAGCAAGTGCTGCTGAAGACCAAGGTCATGGAAGTTTCGCGCACGAAGCTTCGCCGCCTGGGCGTGGATTGGGCGAATCTCAATCAAAATGGCTTCGTGATCCAAAGTGTGAGCGGCCTGATCAACGCCACTGCCTCGCAAGGTGGCTCGCTCGTCGGGACCGGTGCGGACACGGTTCGCGTCGGCATCATTTCCGACAGCAACGCGTTCGGTGCCTACATCGATGCTTTGCGTCGCTACGACTTGATCAAAGTCATGGCTGAACCGAATCTAGTCGCGATGAGCGGTCGCGCTGCCAGCTTCAACTCGGGCGGTGAATTCCCAATCATCGTGCCTCAAAGCTTGGGTACCGTGTCGATTCAATATCGCGAGTTCGGCACGCGAGTGGACTTCGTCCCCATCGTACTGGGCAATGGCAGCATTCGCTTGGAAATCCGCCCCACTGTCAGCGAAATCGATCCTTCGCGCAGCGTGGTCGTCAACGGTATCACCGTGCCTGGCCTGCGTAATCGCTGGGTGGATACGGCCGTAGAAATGAAAGCAGGCCAGACGGTCGCCTTGGCGGGCTTGATCCAAGATCGCATCTCGGCTCAGAACAGCGGCTTACCTTACCTGGCGGACATTCCTTGGGTGGGTGCCGCCTTCCGCCACGTGCGAGAAGAAGTGAACGAAGTCGAACTATTGATCATGGTGACGCCGGAATTCGTCGATGC
>JBGSHH010000834.1:0-2902 GCA_041752355.1 Pirellulaceae bacterium
TGCGGATTACGAAGCGCTGGAGGAAGCCGCCGTGACTGCCTGGCGACAGGCCGTTCTCGATGCCGATCTCATGAAAACCGTCTGCGCCGCACCCTACCTTCAACAGGCTCAAAGCGCTACTTCAAATTAGAATGCGTATCAGGGGCACGCAATGCTCAGACAGAAAGCTTACCGGAACACCAATCTTCGACCAACTCCGCAACTGTGGAACTTATGAATTTGAATTCTCTTTCAATCGGATAATACGCCCAAAGCCCCGTGAAGCCGACTCGATAGCCGAAATCAATTCCATCCCAGCCGGACCTACCAACAGCCAGAAAACCGACTTCCTTGACTTCGTAGGTCTCAGTTAGAGGCGCGATCACCAACGTCTGCGATTCTTCATCAAAGTGTCCGCGCTCCGACCAACCTTCGGAGAAATAGTCGGAACAGGCGTACTCGCGATATTGTTTCGGTATATCCATCATGCTTTCGCGCGGTTCTCTAGCTTCAACCAGTCGAGCATCTATGGTGGCGGGTCGCCGGTTAATTGTGCCTCGAAACGTTCGAGGCTGCATTGCGTTCCCTACTTCTCCCCCAAGCAATACAAAAACTTATTCGACCGCACAAACAACTTGCCGTCGGCGACGGCGGGGCTGGCGTTGAACATGCCGCGACGTTCGAGGTCGTTGGTGGCGAGGAGTTCGAACTTGGGTTTCGCGGCGATCACAAACGAGCGGCCGTCGCGCGTGGTGTAGTAGAGCTTGCCATCCGCCAAGACTGGCGAACCATAGACTTGGTTGGCGCGGTTCAAGCGTTCTTCATAGAGGATCTCGCCTGTGTTGGCTGCGGCGCAATACGCGATGCCGAGGTTTTCATGCATCCAGTAGAGATGCCCCTCGTGGAAAATCGGCGAAGTGACATTTGAGCCCTTCTTGCCGGTCCACAGACGATGGCTATCGGTCACATCGCCGCTCCCGCCCCCCTTCACCGCCAGTGCGCCGCCCGATCGCCCGCCAATGGCATAGACCACGCCTTTGTCGGCGACCAAACTCGGTGCCATGTACCACTGGATATCGGTGTCGCAGGTCCAAAGTTGCTTGCCAGTGTCGGGATCGAAGCCCAAAATCTTTTGCGAGATGGCGATCACCAGTTCGGTTGCGCCACTAGGGAGCTTTACCAGGATCGGTGTGTTCCAAGCTTCGCGAATGCCTTTGGCCCGCCATACTTCTTTGCCCGTCGCTTGATCGAGCGCGACGAGCGCTTCGCTTTCCACACTGGCGTTGATCAGCACCAAATTCTTATACAGCACCGGCGACGCGGCGGAGCCCCAACCGTTGAGTTCGCTGCCGACGTCGGTCTGCCACAGTTGTTTGCCTGCATGATCGAAGGCGAAGACGCCGGACTTGCCAAAGAAGCCAAAGAGTTGCTTGTCGTTGGCGGCCAGGGTGCTGGAGGCATAGCCATGATCGTCGCGAATCTTGTCTTGCTCAGGCAATTGCGACGGGACTTCCTTTTGCCACAACAGCTTGCCAGACGCGCGATCGCAGCAAAGCAGCAACCGTTCCAACTTCTCGGCATTGCCCCGATAGCACGTCAGATAAATCTTATCGCCCACAAGGATGGGACTCGACGTGCCTTCGCCAGGGAGCGGCGTCTTCCAAAGAACATGTTCCTCATCGCTCCAGGTGGTCGGCACATTCTTGTCGCTACTGACCCCCTGCCCCGCTGGCCCACGAAACTGCGGCCAGATGAGAAGTTCGTCAGCTGCCGCTGGGCCGCCGATGAGCAATGACATTCCTAGTCCCAGCCACAACCAACAGCGCGCCACGCGAATCATGGGAAGACTCCTTGAGGTTGAATTGGATGCTCGCGATCATACCGCGAGACGAGTGGCGCTGGCAAATGTTTCTTGAAGAAGGGTAACGCGTGACAATCGCAGCAATGATGCCTACGATGACAAACGTGTAGAACCAGCACGTGCTTTGAAGTTCCAGGGGAGTTGTTCGATGGAGATTGTCGGTTATGTCACGACCGTTATCGTGCTGCTGTTTATAGGTTGCGGCGCACTCGCTTCACTCAACTCCCTGGTGCGAAAACGCAAGAAGTCACCGAAGCTGGCCGGTGCGATCATCCCTGAGACAGGTGAAGTACTCGATATCGGTAAGTGGTACGACATCGTTTATAGTGGCGGTGACTTTGGGAGTCACTTCGTCGAGCGTCTGCAACATGTCAAGATCGTCGGCTATGTTGGCAATGACAGTGACGAATCGGTCTCCAAGATGTACATGCGCGGCCGATGGCTCGTTGTGGAATTCGCGGATGGCCGTCGAGCTTACTTGTTGCCGCACGCTATCGTGTCGTTACAGGAAGCGACGTGAGTGCTATGCCCGATTCAGAACTCAGCAAATATGGCCTGTGCGAAATCGCAAAGCACGCGCATTCGCTCAATGCGATCGATGCCCCCGATCCATTGGCGAGTATTTCTTATGACGTACGCGCCGGTGCGGTCATTTGGTCGGACGAAACAAATGCGACCATTCC
The DNA here is from genome assembly GCA_041752355.1 of Pirellulaceae bacterium. Taxonomy (GTDB): domain Bacteria; phylum Planctomycetota; class Planctomycetia; order Pirellulales; family Pirellulaceae; genus JAEZGD01. The sequence continues at coordinate 2,524 of JBGSHH010000834.1, forward strand.
CGTGGAGGTCGTTTGGGAACTACGAATATTGAGGCGCTATCGAACGCATCTCATGCTCAACGATTTGGAGCCGAGCCATTCCGTTTGGAAAGAATGTGTGGCGCCATTCCCGGATTGGGTTGGCTTCCTCCCCGAACGTCGTCAGGCAACCATGCAGCTTCGCGACGTGTACCGGCGCGGCGATGTATCAACTCGCTGGTGCCTGAGGCAGATCGATCGCGAAGAGTAAACGCGTTCTCAGGTTATTTCCAATTCTTCGCCATGTCCGGCTTCGTTTCGCGGATGATCTCCAAAATCGCCTGACGATCGGCGGCGGTGAGATGAGCGAAGTCGGCGTGTTGTTCTTTGCCGGATAGCACGTCCCAGAAGCGAGCATAAA
>JBGSHH010000835.1:0-4560 GCA_041752355.1 Pirellulaceae bacterium
GATGAGTTGCCTGAATCTTTCTTGGAGCCGCGCAATTCTTCCTGCAGCTGTTTGACCTGTGTTTCTGCCTTGATCGCCCGTGCTTGCAATTGCGACAGCTTGAGTTCCAACCGTTCGACATGCTGCATGAGTTCCGCGTAATGTCGCTCCCAATCGGCGATCTGCCGCTTCAGCTCACCCGAGTTCGCGAAATCACTGGTTCGACCTTCCATTCCCGTCCACCCTCCGCCACCACCATAACCCCCGACCGCGAAAACGCCAAATCTGCGTGCTAGCGTGAACGGTTACACCATACGGATGAAAGTGACCAAAGGTGTCAAACGCGTCTGGATAATCCTTGCATCACACCAGTTTGGTGTCGCCGCGAAACCTCGCTGGAGTCCAACTCATGCCACGCTCAACCATCCTCCGTCGGCCCGCCAAAACAAGTTCGGAACCGCGCCACATCAGCGAAATGATGTCGGTGTTGCTATCGAAATACGAACTGCAGGATGCGGAATCGGGCGACGAAGCGACGGAAAACACGTGGTCAACCCTGTCATCAGGCGAAGAGCACGGCGAACTGTTACTGGCCCAGCATTGATCACTTTGTTCCCACCCCACTTTTTCAAGGAAGATGAATCATGCTCGTAATCACACGCAAGAAATCGGAATCGATTGTCATCGCTGGTGATATCAAAATCACCATTTTGTGGACCAAGGGGCAGCAAGTGAGGATTGGCATCGAAGCGCCACCGCATGTGCGAATTCGCCGGGCCGAGCTTGTGCAGCACATCGCCGAGCAGCTAGCAACGCAGTGCGTGGCTTAGCACGCTTTGGCAGGAGAACACGTAAAATGCGACGACTTTGCCGATTGTTGCGACTCTACCGGTTTTTCCGAAAGTTCCGGTCACGCAAGGCCCGATACACAGGCACTACGGGGCATCCGTTCAATGCTCCATTGCCCGTTCGTGCATTCGTGTAAGGACTTTCCGATGACTAACTCGTTGCGATTGCCTGGCCGGCTTCTCTCCGGCTGGGCCGCGACCTTCGCACTGCTGGCACTGCTGGCAGGGCAGGTCTCCGCGCAAGAAACAACCCGTACCACCAGTCGCGCCACGGCGAGCAAGTATGCTGCGAAGCAAGTGCGCTTGCCGGCGGAGCAGCCTGTGGTGACAAAAACCGCCGCTAAGCCTCGGCCAGCGATCAACGATCGCCAGGTTCGCCCCACGCAGCACGCGGAGCAGTTCCATGGGCCGCATAGCGCGATTAGTGGTCGTAGCATGCGCAGCCAACAGCCACAAGTCGCTTCGCGGATCATGCGTTCGCGCGTCATGCAAGATGCAACGATCGAAGGCGACATGATGGAAGAAGGGACGATGGTTGAGGAGGTGCCGACCCCTGAAGGGGAGATGCACTGGGAACATGGCGAATTGGTGAATCACGATGGTGGTTGCGAAGATGGCAGTTGCTGCGGTGGTCGCGGTTGCAACACCTGCGCGCCCAACTGCTGCTTGATTCCATGCCCTCGCTTGAACTTCGACAACTTCGAGTTCTTTGCTGGCACGCAAGGCTTCACCGGTCCGGCTACGCGCGGACAAGGTGGCAGCTTCGGCTTCCACGAAGGACTCAACTGGGCCAACTGCATGCGACTCCCTTGCCATCAAGAAGGGTTTCTCTCCGCGCAGCTTGGCTTTCAAGCGACGCAGAGCAGTCTCTCGGGTAGCGACATCACCGACGAACAACGTCGCCAGTTCTTTATTACAGGCGGTTTCTTTCGGCGTGCCGATTGGGGTTTGCAAGGCGGCTTAGTCTTCGATCATATGCATGACGAATGGTATTACGACGCCATCGATCTCTCGCAAGTCCGTGGTGAAATCAGTTGGGTCTTTCCGCAGTGCCATGAGCTAGGCTTCTGGTTCGCGCAAGGCATCTCCAACACCACCAGCATTTCGCAGATTCAAACCAGCCCGGCGGTCACCACCACGCTGACTGAAGGCTGGCACCCGACCGACCTGTATGCCTTCTTCTATCGCCGTCGCTTCGATGACTGCAACTCGACGGGCCGCGTCTTCGGTGGCTTCACAGGCGAAAAAGATGGCTTGATCGGTGCCGATTTCAATCTTCCGCTGACCGAACGTTGGGCTTTGCGTTCGGAATTCACTTACCTGATTCCGACCGAGAATCGCTCGAATTTCGGCAACAGCGAAGAGTCTTGGAATGTGGGCCTGACGCTGGTCTGGTACCCAGGCTGCCGCACCGCCCGCAACCACGACTACAATCGCCCGCTGTTTAACGTCGCCAACAATGGCACGTTCATGGTCGATCGCAACTAGCGATGACCCGTCGGATGCACGAACGCGAACTGGTCAAGGCGATCGAACAACGCCTTGGCCGGTTTCGTTTCTTGAGCGCGTTGGGGATGGCAACTAGGATGTCTACTTTGTCGCCACAAAAGCTGAAGGCAGCAGTTTGAAGTACTCCGCCAATTTGATCGCATGACTCTTACTCAGCGCGCGGGTGCCATTGATGGCGTTCGTGATTTTTTGTCGCGGAATGTCAATCGCGTGAGCGAGTTCTGCCCGTGTGATGCCGCGCTCTTGGATGAGATACGCCAACAATTCGCCCGGCGAAAGATCGGCCGCCAGGAAATGCTGACTCTGTTCTTCATAGTCGGCGAGCAATGTCGCGATCAAGTCCATGAGCAAGGCCTGGGCCTTGGCAGGGTGCGGCACCATGTTTTGTTCCATGTATTTCAAAGCGCGACGATACTCCCGTTGGCTGCGAATAGGCCGAGGAGTGTATTCCACCAGCAGCATTTGGTATTCGGTCATGTCGGACATTAGCAACAATCTCCCCGCCAACGCGACTGATCATAACGTGCATGCGTCAAATACGCTTTGACAAACAAAGTTCCATTTTGGTGTTCGTCCGCGAAAACAACGCGCACAATCAATCTGCGACCCTGGGGCGCATTAAACACCAGACAACGCTCGACCTGATCGGCCGCTGGAAAGTCCGCTCGCACATCGTGCAAGTTCGTCCAGCGAGCCCGTTTTGCAACGGCGTACCAACCCGCCAACCAATTTGCCCCTTCCGGATGCCGACGGGCGGCGATTTGCAACGCTTTGCGACTAAACACGTTCATTGTTTATTGTAACCGTGGCGGTTACATCGTCAATCTTGACCGGAGAGTTCTGCGGGGAAACAACGTTTTCGCGCGTGAGGGTAGTACTTTTTACCGCTAGGCGATCCTTTTTGCATCTCCCCCAGCCATCGAGTACAACATCTTACATCACACACCTCAACTCTCATTTCTCTCCTAAGGTCCCCTCCCATGCGATACTTTTTGTTGGCGACTTGCCTGCTTGCGATCACTTCGACCGTCGGGGCGGAAGATGGCGAACTGCCGGTGATTGTTAAGGAAGATTTCGAGAAAGGGGCCGAGCAATGGCAGCCGCTGGATGCCAAGCAATGGAAGGTCAAGGAAGATGGGGAAGGGCATGTCTATAGCCAGCATGAGAAGAAAAGCGGGTACAAGCCGCCGCATCGCAGTCCCACGAATATCGCCTTGCTCAAGGAGGTGAAAGTCGGCGACATGGTGCTGACTACCAAGGTCAAAAGTACGCATGCCGACTACGATCATCGCGATGCTTGCCTGGTGTTTGGCTATCAGGATCCGGCGCATTTCTATTATGTGCATCTGGGAGCCAAGACCGACGATCACGCCAATCAAATCTTCATCGTCAACGATGCCGCGCGGAAGAAGATTTCCACCAAGACCACCGCAGGAACCAAGTGGACCGACGATTGGCACAACATCAAAATTGTGCGCAAAGTCGCCGACGGCACGATTGAGATTTACTACGACGACATGAAAACTCCCTGCATGACCGCCACCGACAAAACCTTCGGTGCCGGCCAAATCGGTATCGGCACGTTTGATGACACGGCGGATTATGATGATTTGGAGATACGGGGCACCAAGTAATCAGGCGTGGACAAATGAATCGCACCGTCTTGTGGTTAATGTTGGTAATCGTCCTCGTAGGCGGCTATGGGGCGTACGTCGGCTTCTTCCCGTCAACGCCTCCACCTCGTCTGCCGGATGCCGAATTGCAGGTCTTCTACGAACCGGAGAAATTCGCCCGGATACGAATTCAAACTGGGGACGAGATGTACGACCAGGGCAAGGTCTGGTACGAAGTGCCCGACGATCTGATACCGGAGTTTCTCAAGGTCTTGCAGCCGACGGATCGCATTTACGAGCAAACGAAATGCTCCGTGATCGGCAACATTTCACTCGATGACTTGGAGGGGACAAATTACTTTCTGTTCTTGCACGGTGGCGACCCGGGCTACCACGCGCATGGCTCGACAAATACTGGAAAAAAATTCGAGTTCGCTGCCCCCAACTGGAAACGCATCACGGAGTTGTTGGAAACTACCAAAGCGCAGGGAAAGAAGGTTTCACAAGAGGTTCAGTCCAAGCACACTTGAGCGGGCAACTGAGATTTTTCGTCGTACGGCATTATGCGAGGGCGACAATGGGGCTGTTCTACACCAGTTCGGTCCCGAGTC
>JBGSHH010000836.1:0-6072 GCA_041752355.1 Pirellulaceae bacterium
GCCCCCAAATCCACCCCGACCTCCACCCCCACCACCACCACCATGATTACTCTGTCCGCGAATCACGGTCATGATCTGGGCGGCTTCTTCGATATCTTTGGCTTGGCCCCGCACGATGAGCTTGTCGGCCACCTGCATCAGATAGACCTTGCTATCGGGAAACAGCTTGGCGACCAGGCTTTCGAGCAGGAAGTACTCTTGTTCGAGGCGACGTCGCGCTTCGGCATCAGGCGAGACCTTCACCAGATACGTCACCGGCGTCCCATCGCCATCGCGAAACCAGAACGTCAGATGCGTCGCCCCAATCCCCTTGCCGATGATCGAAACCTCCCGCGGCGTGAATTGAATCACCTCGCAAGTCTTAGGATCGACCACAGCGGTGCGGTAAATATCCGTCTTCGTACGGATCAACAAACTGCGGCCGACATTCACTTCCAACTGGCCAGTTTGCTCGATCACTTCAAACAGATCGCTGTTCTGAACAGCCGCGTTCTTGCCTTCTTGGAAACGGACGACTTCCACTTGTTCGGCGGCGGGGATGCGACGCGCATTGTTGGGGAGCGGTTGTCGCGTGAATTCGGTCGGAGCCAGGCGACCAACGAAGCGCGGATCTTGTCCGCGGGCATCGAGCGGTTGTAGGCTCGGCTCGGGCGGGACTAGATCGTTGGTTCGCGACAATTGGATTTCCGGCAACCGCTGGCCCGAGGGAGCAGGCTCGTTGCGAATGCCAAGCGTGTTGAAGATAGCTTGCGAGCGCCGCGTTGAGGAAACTGGCTCAGGCGCATCCATCAACCCTTCGGCGGATGAGGCTTGCACAACCTCACTCTTGTTGCCGACATCCGGCGACCATACTAGCTGTTTAGCGCTGGGCGCGTGTGGTTCATCGGCGACCGCCCAGGTCGCAATCGCCGCACCGGTGGTGGCGATGGCGATGGCGGCTCCGAACCAGGCTGTCCTTCGCCCATTTAAGGCACCGAGCGAGATATTCAGGCGAGTCATGATGCGTTTTCCCCCTTACCTGCCAGCGCTTGGCTCAACCGTGTAAATCTGGGCCACGGGAGCCGCCACGCGAAAGTCTGCCGTCATCTGCGATGCCTTCGGCAGCAGCGCAAGTTGCCGCCGCGTGCCGAAGATTCGACCTGGATGTTCGTATCGGGGGGCCGATTGCTCGGAATTGAGGAAATGTAACGATAATTCCGGTTCGTCCGAAAATGACGGAACTAGCGATGATAGCGAACGTGCGGTGCAGGCTAACCCGACTGGCGGATCTCGCAGGCTCGAAGTCATTCCGAAAATTCCGCGCAATCCGCACAATCGTTACCAACGATTCACTCTTCTCCTGGCCGATATAGGCAGAGACGCACGGTAGTAGCTGCTGCGTTGTTTGTCGCTAACGCTTGCAGGAGTGCACCGATGTCCGGTCACCAATCGAATTCCGCTCGACGCCGTTGGTACTTGCTGTTGGGAGGTGCCGGCCTCGCCTGTGGCGTGCTGGCACTGCAAGCAGGGCGAGCGCAAGAGCCGATCGGTTGGATGTATCATCACGCCCAAGATGAATATCCGTTTCCGACGCTGGGCGACGTGCCGGAAGATGAGAATGTGATTCGTAGTCTGGCTGATGATCGCGTGCGGCAGTTCGACGAGCTCGATCGCCCTCGCATTGAAAAGCGATTAACGCATCGTGGAACGGAAATCAGCGAAGAACATTTCACCGTGGTGGCGACCACGCAGGACAGCGAAGCGGATGCAGACTACGCCAAACAACACTTTGCCGCCGCGTGGGAAGAATTCGGCAAGTTGGCCGACACGTTCACCAACGCGCATCGCAACCCCGATTTTGCTATCGGGCAAATCATGATCGTGATCGATGGCGAAGCCTTGCGCGATCCCGAACAACCGCGGCAGACAGTGCAGATTCAGAATGGCCAAACGGTGGTCTATCTCAATGTGGCCGAGGGCGAACCATCGCTCGAAGAGCAACTGCCTCGCTTACGCGAAGGGGCGGTGCAAGCGATGTTGCATTTGGCGGAATTGGATCGCAAACTGCCGACTTGGGCGCAACAAGGTCTGGCCGAATACACCGCCGAAAAACTGGAGAAAGCCGCTACGGCGCAAGCCGCGCTGGAAGAAGCGGAAGCCGAGGAAGGACACGAATTGGAAGCCAGCGATCTGGCGGGAGACGATCCTTACAGCGTCGCCGAAGAGTATTCGGCCGATTACACCATGGCGGGTGAATCCAACATCGATGACGATCAGCCAGCATTTGAGCGCGACGAGAATCGGCCGGCACCGTTGGGTGGTATGAATCTTGCTGGCGGCGAATATTGGCGACTCAAGCGCGCCGAACCCGATCGGCTGCAACCCTTTGATGAAGAGGAAGAGCCCGATCCCAATGAGGCACTCGAGCGCGTGCGATTCTTGCTCGAAGGGGAAGACGCCAAGTTTGCGCCGGCATTTCTAACGTTGCTTCGTCAATTAGCGGAAGAGCCCACCGATCCGTCACTGGCATCGCGTGCGTACTTGTCCCGTACGCAACTTTTGTTGATTCCGGAAGATACCGTCATCGACGAATTGATGGCGGAGATCGAACCTCAGTTTCGCGCCTGGCAGGCCGATCCGCTACAAGGGCAACCGCTCTTTCTCCCAGGTGGCGATATTCCTGATCCAGCGATGTTGTCGCGTGAGAAGGAAATGGAAGTGGTGCTCAAGCTTGCGCAGAAGATCGACATGCAAGCCGAGGCCGCTGCGGCCATTCGACCGCGCGTGACGGAGTTTGGTGCCGATGGACAGCAAGAAGTTCTCTCGACCAACTACGATCAATCCGCGATCAACGTCGATCAGCTTTATCACGACTTGACCACAGGAAATCTGGGGCCTTGGGCGACGGTGGATTCCCAGGGGCAACTCCTGCTCTGGACCGATGAAGAACGCCTGGCGGAAGTACTTGGCATCGACGAGCAACGCTATCGCAGCGCTTTCAAAGATGGACGCTGGGTCCTCGTGACCGATTGGGATGACGCCACTCAGTTGGAAGCCTGGTTGGAAGAGAACCCCGCTAACCCCAGTCGTCCTTTGGTGAAGTTCGCCGCCGCACCACGAGAACGACGCTAGTGGTCTAACGTTACGCCACTACCTGCGAGTGCTGGATAGTGGCAAACGCCGCGCTCGACGCGTACGCCTTGAGCGATATCGGCAGCAAGTAGCACGGCGCCATCCATATCGACATAGTCGAGCAGCGGCAAGAGTTGCGCGATGGCGGAAATGCCCACGGTCGATTCCGTCATGCAGCCGACCATGACTTGCATCTTCAACTCGCGTGCCTCGGCAATCATCCTCCTGGCAGGCGTTAGTCCGCCGCACTTGACGAGTTTAATGTTGATGCCGTGAAAATGTCCGGCGCAGCGGGCGACATCGCTTTCGGTTTGACAGCTTTCGTCGGCCATGATCGGGAGCACGGATTCCGTATAGACGCGTCGCATGTCATCCCAGCGATCGGCAGGGAGCGGTTGCTCGATGAATTCAACTCCCAGCCCTTTCAACGCGTGGGAATTATCAATTGTTTGCTGGGCAGACCAGCCACAATTCGCATCGACGCGAAATGTGGCCGACGTATGCCGCCGCAATTCGCGGACGATTTCGATATCGTTGGACGTGCCGAGTTTAATCTTGAAGATCGGCCAGTCGGCGAATTCTTGGAGCTTCGCCACCATCGTCTCGATCGAATCGATTCCAATGGTGTAGTTGCTCATGGGCAAACGATCGAGCGTTAGTCCCCATAGTTTCCACACTGGCTGGTTACGCAGTTTGCCATACAAATCCCAGGCGGCCAAATCGAGCGCGCATTGTGCGAAGGGAGAGTTCTGCAAACGCGGTTGCAACATTTGCCAGAGACCTGCCGGATCATCCAGCCTATGATTCGCGAGTTCTACTTCAACACTACGTAGCGCCGCAGACATGCTGGCCAGAGTTGCATCATAGTAATCGTTGGTGGTCGCTTCACCAAAGCCGCGCTGGCCGTCTTGCGTCAGTTCTACGATCAGCGTCGGCTGCACGTCCATCGAACCGCGCGAAATCGTAAACGTATGCCGCAGCGGTAAATCGAACGTATGAAGATAAAGCTGCATCGTTTAGCCTGCGGTCATGGCGGCGAAGCGTTTGTTCATTTCTTCCGGCGAGACATCTTCTTTATGCGTGGCGATGGTCCACTTGTGACCGAAGGGATCGATCACTGTGCCGGAGCGATCACCGTAGAACTGATCGGTCAAGGGGCGTTCCTGTTTGGCGCCGGCAGCAATGGCTTGCGCGAATAGCGCGTCGCAATCGTCGACATACAGCAGGATGCCAAATGTCGTCCCGCCGAGCGTTTGGGGTCCGATCGCGTTATAGTCAGGAAACTCATCGGCCAGCATTACCGGTGAATCGCCGATCTTGATTTCGGCATGGCCGATTTTGCCATCGGGGGAGCTAAGCCGCATGAGCTCCATCGCATTGAACGCCGCGGTGTAGAACTCGATCGCCTTCGCGGCATCGCGACAAATCAAATAAGGTGTAATGGTGTGATAGCCGTGCGGAATGGCGGAGACAGGCATAGGAATTCTCCTGGGCGGTTTGTGTGTGGCGCATGAGGAATCCGGTGAACGATGCGTTGCTCTCAACTTCTACAACGGTTTTGAACCCTCATCCGGCTTCGTTCCTCAGCCACCTTCTCCCACGGGGAGAAGGGTAGCTTCTTATTCTGTCACAGCCATGGCATACGCGGTAGCATGGCTGCGGCAGTGAGAGATGCTGATCATCACTTCGGAGATTCGCAACTTCTCACAAACTTCACGTGCGCCACCGCCGAGTCGGATCAGCGGCTTGCCACCTGGTTCATTGTGGACTTCGATGTCTTGCCAGGCGATGCCCCGTGCCCAGCCGGTGCCGAGCGCTTTAAGCACGGCTTCTTTCGCCGCCCAGCGACCGGCGTAATGTTGCGTGGCAGCCTTACGCGAGCTGCAATACTCGATCTCATGCGGCGTATAGACGCGTCCCAAAAACAACTCGCCATGCCGCTCGATCATCTGCGCGATACGCAGCACTTCGACGATATCGGTACCGATGCCGATGATGTTCATATTGGCAAGTCCACGGGAGGTGCTAGAGCTTTAGCCCGCACGCCTGCTCCGCGCGCGCGAGGACTTCGCCTGCCTTTTGGCGAGCACGCGAAGCGCCATCCGTAAGGATGGTTTGAATTTTCGCGGGATCGCTTGCGAGTGCGGCGCGGCGGGCCTGCGCCTCGGCGAAATAGGCTTCGGCCGCGTCGGCCAGCGCCTTTTTCACATCGCCATAACCAAAGCCGCCAGCACGATACTTCGCTGCCATCACGTCGCGTTGTTCGTCATTGGCGAAGAGCGAATAGAGTTGATACAGATGATCGGTATCGGGATCTTTCGGTTGCTCGGGCAGACGGCTATCAGTTTGGATGCGCATCACTTTTTTGCGCATCGCTTTAGACTCTTCAAAAATCTCGATCGTATTGTTGTAGCTCTTGGACATCTTCTCGCCATCGGTGCCGGGGACTTTCGCCGCTGTTTCCAGTACTTTGGCTTTAGGCATCACAAACGTCTCGCCATACAAGTGATTGAAGCTGCCCGCCAAATCGCGCGCAACTTCAATATGCTGCACCTGATCGGCACCGACCGGCACCACTTCGGAATCGTAAGCCAGGATGTCCGCCGCCATCAGCACGGGATACGTAAACAGTCCTGCATCGGCAGGCAAGCCTTTGGAGATTTTATCTTTGTAGGCGTGACAACGTTCGAGTAGTCCCATCGGCGTGACAGTCATCAACAACCAGCAGAGTTGCGAAACTTCCGGCACATCGGCTTGCGAAAACAAGATCGCCTTGGCTGGATCGAGTCCCAGCGCGACGAGGTCGAGCGCCGCGTCAATCGTGAGTTGACGCAAGCGTTCGGGTTCGCGCACGGTCGTAAGCGCGTGCAAATTGGCGATGAAGTAATAGGCTTCGTTGCCATGTTGCAGGTCAATGTACTGGCGGATGGCACCGAAGTAGTTGCCCCAGTGAAATCGGCC
>JBGSHH010000837.1:0-6553 GCA_041752355.1 Pirellulaceae bacterium
AACTGTCCTTCGCTTCCGCCAGCGGCACACTTACCCTCGGCGCTCCCGGCGGCGGCCAGACGCTTGATCTCCGCGCCAGTCGGCTCGCTTTCGATGGCGCCGGCGAGGTCGTCATCAATAGCAATGTGATCGGTGCTGGTGCGCAAATCTATGGCAACGGTTTGCGTCACTATGGCTATCACATCAACAATTACGGCTTGGCGCTGGACCTCAACAACAATGGCGGCGTAATGGGTGGTGGAAATCCCGCTACGTTCCAGACCTTCTTTGGTCAGACCATTCTCACAGATGGCCCCGCAGGGCGTGGCCTCGATATCAACGACGACAACGATTTCCTCAACATCGGTGTTGTCGGTCAGGTTGATAATTACAGCAATCTCTGGGTCGGCATTCTCAATGTCACTGAGCCAGGCGATTGGCAATTCCAACGCACGGCCCAAGACGATGCGACTGGCATCTGGCTCGATCGCAATCAAGACGGAATCTTTCAGTCCACGACGGTCGGACTGGGCAGTGATCGCGGCGAGCAGCTTGCTTGGAACAATGGCAATGTCAAGACGGTCACCTTAGCGGTTGGACAATACCTTGTCGCGTTCACGCATCGCGAAGGTGGTGGCGGCTCGCAAGCCGAGTTCCGCTACAAGGCCCCCAGCATGCCGGCCCTGGTCGTTATCAAGCCTTCCGCCCCGGCACAAAATGGCGTCTTTCAAGTCACATTCGACGACAACAACGAAGTCGTCAAACGCGGTACGGGAAGTGCGACGCTGGCTGGCAATAACAGCTATATCGGTGAAACAACGATCCTCAGCGGCACGCTCATCGCGGCTAACAATAACGCCCTAGGCAGCACTGTCGCGGGAACGACCGTCGAAAACGGTGCCACACTCGGCCTCGCCGGCAACATCACGATCAACGGCGAGGCGTTGACCATCGACGGTACGGGTGCGCCGGGACAGCCTGGCGCGATCATCAGCGTTAGCGGTAACAACTCCATCGCGAGCAATGTGATTGCGGAAGAAGTTAGCCTCGGCGAGGTTGGCTTGGGCGCGCTGGCCAATGCAACGCTCACTCTCAACGGCAACCTTGATTTGCGATTCTCCAAGTTGACTGCCAACGGTGCCGGCCATACGGTCATCAATGGCGTCGTTTCCGGTATCGGTACCTCGGTCATCACGAACGTACCATTGTTGCCTGCCACTGGTTTTGCCACTGGCGACAACCAACTTTATCACTTTGGCTTTCACGTCAACAATGACGCCGCCACGCTCAATTTGCATAACAACGGCGGTGCCTATAACAATGGCAACCCCACGACGTTCGCCAATTTTGAAGGCGCAGGTTTGTTTACGAACGGTCCTGGCGATCGGGGCATGGACTTCAACAATGATGGCGAATTCCGCGCCGTGCCAGCCTCGCTCCTGGACGATGTCAGTGGCGATGGGTTCGTCATCAATCAAGACGACAACTACAGCAATATGTTCCTCGGCTACTTGAACGTTAGCGCCGCGGACGCCGGTGCCTGGAACTTCCGCATCAACTTCCACGACGATCCTGCTGGCATTTGGATTGACCTCAACCAGGATGGCATCTTCCAAGCCGCCAACGGTGGCTTGGCGGATAATAATGGCGAGCTAATTGCCTGGGATGGTGGTTGTTGCGCTCAGCGGGGACTAAAAACTATCAACCTCACCGAAGGCAACTACCGCATCGCCATCGTGCAGCGCGAAGGTGGCGGCGGTTCGGAACTCGATATCACGTTCGCCAATCCCACCAATCCTGTCGAACGCAAGATCAAGCCCTCCGATCCTGGTCAAGCAGGTCTATGGAGCACGCGCGTCTTCAACGAGAATTTCTCCGACAATAGCGTCGTGAAGATCGGCACCGGCTCGCTCTCGCTTAACAATGCGAACACCTACAACGGCACCACCACCGTCAATGGTGGCGCGTTGGTCGTCGGCAATACCTCTGGCAGCGCCACAGGGGCCAACCCCGTCGATGTCAATGCGACCGGTATGTTGCTAGGCACCGGCATCATTAGCGGCACGGTAAACATCAATCCTGGGGCGCTTATTTCCGCAGGTGGCGGCTATCAAAATGGCGCCATGGACGACGCGCCGCTGAATGCGTTCGGTTTCCCAGTCTCCGTCAACATCCCCAGCGGTGCGCCGATTGCCGGCACGCTGACAGTGGGGGGCTTGAATCTGGCTGCCAATAGCATTGCGACTACGGACATCACCTCCACCACCGTTTCCGACAGGCTTGTCGTCACCAATGGGCCGATTAACATCGCCGATGGTCAAGCCATCGGCACAGGTGAGATCACCGGTAGCTTTACGCCTACGGGCACCTATGTCGTCTTGGATAATCAATCGGGCGGGCCCATCAATGGGAACTTCGCGCAATTGCCAAATGGCCTGACGTTCCCCTTCGACGGCTTCACAGCCACCATTCGTTACGATTTCAACGGCAACGATCTGGCCTTGATTTTCAATCGCCCGCCGGTGGCCACCAATGACACCTTCACCGTCAACGAAGACACGCTGTTGAACGGCAATGTCGTCACCAACACCAATCCCAACGGTGTCGATAGCGATCCCGATGGGGATGCGATGACGGCGACGTTGATTGGCGCAGCTCCCGCCGGGACGTTCAATCTCCTGTCGAGTGGCGCGTTCACGTACCAAGCGCCGAGCAACTTCTCCGGCCAGGTACAGTTCCAGTATCAATTGGCGGATCCGAGCAACGAACTCTCCAACATCGCCACGGTCACAATTAACGTTACCGCCGTCGCCGACGCGCCAACTTTGAACGTGCCGGCCAGCGTTACCGGACCAGAAGACACAGCCATCGCGCTGGGTATCAGCGGCAGTCTGAACGACACCGATGGTTCGGAAACGCTGACGTATCGCATCAGTGGCGTGCCAACGGGCGCGGGGGCGATGCTCTCGGCGGGTACGAATGCGGGCGGTGGAGTTTGGAATCTTACGGCGGGACAAGTCGCCGGACTGACGGTCACGCCACCTACTAACAGCGACGCTGAGTTTACGCTCACGGTTACCGCCATCGCCACGGAGTCGACCGGGCAAACGACAGAGGTGACGCGGTCCCTGCCGGTCAACGTGATTGCTGCGGCCGATACGCCGAGTCTGACGGTTCCCGCCACGCTTAACAATGTGCCGGAGAATTCACCCGTTCTGCTGGGCATCGTTGCTGGATTGGGCGATCCGGATGGTTCGGAATCGTTAACGTTGACTGTGAGCGGTGTCCCCAGCGATGCCGTCATTATCGGTGGCACAGAAACGCCTGTCGGATCCGGCATATGGGTGATTCCACAAGCCAACTTCGGCACGGCCGCGTTGCGCAAGAACGACAATGCCCCCGGCAACGCTTCCTTCACGCTGAACTACACCTTGCGTTCGACTGAAAGCGACCCCAATGCCGTGCCACCATTTGCTGAGGCCACGGGCAGCACGTCGGTGACGGTGATCAATGTCGCGCCGGAGCCTTTTGAATTTGAAATCCAGATTGGCGGCGTCTCCCAAGACACCTCCAACGGCTTTATTCAAGTCGTCCCCGGCATGGCGGTGACGTTTGTCGTCTCGACCACGGATCCCGCCTTCGACTCCGTCGATTCGCCATTCCTCTTTGAGATCGATTTCGGCGATGGCCAAACGGCATCCACCACGCTGAATGTCGATGGCACCCAGGCCAGTGAAGGGGATTTGGTCAGCTTCACGCATGTTTATGGCAGCTACTCCGGCAACAACCGCTTCCTGCCGACGCTGACCGTGACCGACAAAGCGAGCGACAGCGCGAACCTGTCGACCACTATCGATTTTACCGAAGTCGCCAGCGTTCGGCAGAAGGTTGTCGATGGCACGCTGTACATCGGCGGCACCGATGGTGCCGATCGGATTATCATCTCCAGCGGTCCGCGGGCGCGCATCAATGGCGCACTACAACCGCAATTGAGCGTGCAAGATCGCGTCGTGGTCTTCGGCAACGCCGGGGCCGACACGATCACGATCAGTGGGGCGACGATCCCGGTCGAGTTCTACGGCGGTGATGGCAACGACTATCTCGCTGGCGGCAATGCAAGCGACACCCTCGATGGTGGCGCGGGACTTGATCGCTTGCTAGGCGGCAATGGCAACGACTTCCTCTACGGCGGTCCTGGCAACGATCAGTTCAGTGGCGGCAATGGCAACGACTACCTCAACGGCGACGCCTATATCGATATCCAAGGCGGGACCGACTTGCCTGACGGTTCGATCAGCGTTCCCGGACAGGTTATCGATCTTGGCATGGGCGGCAACGACCTGCTCAAGGGCGATGCCGGAAACGATACGCTTATTGGTGGTGCTGGCAACGACACACTCAATGGTGGCACCGGCAATGACTACTTAAACGGCGGAGACGGTAGCGATAAACTCGATGGCGGCGATGGCCACGATTTCCTCTACGGCGGTGCCGGTAGCGACGCACTGTACGGTCGCGGTGGTCGCGATGTGTTGATTGGCGGCAGCGGCGGCGATAACTTGCTCGGCTCCACCAGCGCCGACCTGTTGTTTGCTGGTGACTTCGACGAGTTCTTCCTCGCAGACGAACTGAATGTGCAAGACTTGTGGATGATGTGGACCAGCGGTCAATCGCAGAACGCCGCCGACACGCTGCTCGCCAATGCTATCGATGACGGCGTGGCAGAAACTCTCAATGGCGAAGGGGACACCGATTGGTACCTCCTCTTTGCCAAGGACCGCCTCGGCTCTTCGAACGAAAGTAAGACGAGCACGTTCATCCAGTAATTGACGGATGAAGTCCAATGCACGAAAGCACTACCCCAGGCGAGAACCATTTTCGCCTGGGGTTTTTCATGCGCCGTGGCTGCTGCGATCTCAGGCGTGTTAAGCTAGAAAGCCCCGGTGGGAGAATCTGACGCACTTCCGCCTACTCACACTTTGCTAAGGCATTGCCGGAGTTCTTGCCGCCAGTATCGCCTGCGCCGACGACGCAGATAGAGCCGCGCGCCAACCCTAAATCGTTTTCATCCTGGTCGACGACAAGTAGCAGTCATCCAGACCAAACGTTCGAAAACACCACAAACGATAGGGGCCGATTCAGAGCCATTTAGCGTCGCGGCGGATCTCTGTCGAACAATACGACCTCATTGTTTATACCGATACACCCACATCACGCCGTTATCATTACTGTCACCGGCAACATGGCAGAAGTAGGCGTTCAACTCCCGATCGAAGAAGGTGTTGGCGGCGAATTGAAACGCAGGACCATCAGCCGGAAAAGGAAGCGGGTCTGCCCAGGAATTCGTCTTTGGGTTGTACACAAAGACGCCCGGCGACTTTCCCTTGAAATGGATTGCTACCACGATGTCGAGGCGCGCGTCATACTCGTAGAACGCACCGTTTGTGCTCGCGGGCGGCGGGGCTGTTCCAGTGGGTTTCAGGTGACTCCAAGAATTACTCTCGATGTCATACGCCATGAGCCCTTCGTCTTTGGAAGCGTCACCGTCATTTCGATAAACCCGGTTCCGTTTGGAATCATAGCAACCACAGGCGTCGTACCCTTCGGGGCTTGGGCCTTTGGGCTTGGCATCGCTCCATTGGTTCTTGGCTGGATCGTAGATCGCCACGGTATCGGACCCCACGGCGAAGAATTGCTTCTTGGACGGCAAATAGTGGAACTGCGGAAACCCACCGGCGTTGATCGGCGAGGCGTTGCTCGCCACCGTTCGCTCAAACTTGCCCGTCGCCACATCGTAGAACCAAGGGGAGTAGACCAGTTCCCTGTTCTCCTTCCAAGCTTCCTCCAGCAGCTTGAGTCCCTCGTCCATTTGCTTCTCGCCGCCTAGGAAGTACCGGGGGATTTTGTTGCCCAGGCCGTTCCAGCTCAGAAAGGCGAATTTCTTCCGGTCGGAATCGTAGGTGAGATAACCCCAAGCATGAACCAGTGTGTGTAGCGGAATAGGTTGTTTTTCGCTGTCGATTAACTGCCCGTGCTCATCGAGCAATAGTTCTTTGTCTTTGACTCGCTGCGTGAAGGTTTTCGTATTCATGCCGGGATACAGGCAAGTCCAGGCGTGCGCGTTGATGTCGTAGAACCACAAATCGTCCATGGCGTAACCATCGGGCTTCACATAGGCGTGGACCCCTTCTCCAAACAGGAAAGCTCCACGCTTGTCCGGTGCGAGGATCAGGGCTTTAGCGCCCCACGAGCTACCTCGTGCCTTGCCCCATTTCGGGTCTGCGGCCGGGACACCAAGTTCCAGCCATTCGTTGTCGCCCAACGCCTTGATCTTCTCGACATGCGCCCCTGGCTTGCTGGGCAGATGGGCGAGAGGCCCTTGCTTGTCCTGGGCGAAAGCTGTCAGGCCCACAGTTAGGCATGCTAGGACTACAGTTGCGCAACGAATCATTTCGATGTTCCCTTGTATTGTCGAACTCGCCCAGGACAATATGACGGCCATGCCGAAAAGGTTTCCTCTGCGTCGGTCGTTAATTTCGCCCCATTCTCAACATCGCCCTTGGTCCAAACGGGT
>JBGSHH010000838.1:0-3644 GCA_041752355.1 Pirellulaceae bacterium
AAGTCGTGAGCTGAAATATCTCAGCGAGCGCCTCAAAACGTCCGGCGGCATCGCCAAACTGAAACGCTTGCTCACCGCCGCCTTACCCCCAGAATTCCGCATCACAACCTGAATACCAGCTAGAAAAGCGCAACTTCAAAAAGCATCAGCGAGGAATCCCCCGTTTCCTCTCCGACACTGACCCGCAGCGTCAGCGAGGAACGGGAAAGTTTCCTCGCTGACGCGTCGGGTCGGTATAGAATTCCTCGCTGACGCTGCGGGTTGGTGGAATGTATCGCTTTACAAGCTTTGCCTTCCCGCCGTAAAATGCCGTTTAGGCAAGGCTTGTCCAAACCACGGCGATTCGCGGAACGTCGCTGTGATTTATCCTCCACGTTCGCGATCACGCACAAGGAACGAACCATGTTGAAGCGTATCACTCGCCGCCCCTGGCTGATGCTGGGAGCTGGCCTAACGATGGGACTGTTGATCGGCGTCGGCATGCTGGTCGGGTCGCTGGTTGGAGCGAGCTACGCCTCGCGCACGCCGACGCTCGAACTGCCGCTGCACGCAGTCGCCACGCATGGCACCGAAACCATGGCCATGGCCACCACCGCGATGGGCGAAGGAATGGAAGGCCTGGTGACGCTCGACTACCTCTCGGGCGAACTGCGCATCTTCACGCTCAGCGGTCGCACGGGCAAGTTCACGCTCGTGGGCAAGACGAATGTCCTGGTCGATCTGGCCGTGGAAAAGGGGAAGAAAGTCAACTTTTTGCTCGTCACCGGTAGCGCGCAATTCATTCGTGGCGGCGCGTCCCTGAATCCGGCCGGTTCGACAATCTACGTTTGCAACGCGAACACCGGCGCGTTTGTCGCTTATGGCATGGCTTTCAACGCCACGCAGTTCGCCCAGGCGGTGCCGACGGAAGTCGCGATCAAGAAATTGGATGTGGGTGTGGCGACCGCTTTGGGTGCCGCCGAGTAAGCAAACTTGCCAGTGAAATAGCTTGCGGTGAGGGATGTTCGCGCGGTCACGTACCGCGAGTGCATCCCTCCCGTTGTTAGCCAACCAGTGGAGCGCAGTATGCGAATTGTATTTAACGGCGAGACCCGCGACATCGACGACGGCGCGACCATCGCGCAGTTGCTCGCAATGATGAATCTGATTCCCAAGCATGTCGCCGTCGAAGTCAATCGCGATGTCGTTCCACGCACGCAACATAGTGCGCATCACTTGCAGGCTGGCGATGAAGTGGAAGTGGTGACGCTGGTGGGTGGTGGCTAGTAAGTACTCATCACGCTCCGCGTGATGCCGCTGGAGGCTGTTGAAGCGATAGATACTTGGTGGTCGTTCCAACAAACCGGAAACGACGTCGTAGCTTCGAGAATGGGCAGTCGTCAGGCATCACGCGGAGCGTGATGGGTACTATGTGCTCATCACGCTCCGCGTGATGCCGCTGGAGGTTGCTAACGCAAGAGATACTTGGTGGTCGTTCCAACGAGACAGTAGCGACGTCGCAGCTTCGAGAATGGGTAGTTCACAGGCATCACGCGGAGCGTGATGGGTACAATGTGCTCATCACGCTCCGCGTGATGTCGCTGGAGGTTGTTGAAGCGATAGATACGTGGTGGTCGTTCCAACAAACCGGTAACGACGTCGTAGCCATGAGAATGGGCAGTCCAAAGGCATCACGCGGAGCGTGATGGGTACAATGTGCTCATCACGCTCCGCGTGATGCCGCTGGAGGTTGCTAACGCAAGAGATACGTGGTGGTCGTTCCAACAAACCGGAAACGACGTCGTAGCTTGGAGAATGGAAAATCCAAAGGCATCACGCGGAGCGTGATGGGTACTTTGTGGTAGTCGTTCCAACAATCCAGTGACGACGTCGTAGGCATGAGAATGAAAGATCCAAAGGCATCACGCGGAGCGTGATGGATACTATGCAACTAAAAATCGGCACGCATACGCTTAACAGCCGCCTCATTGTCGGCACAGGCAAGTACGAGACGTTCGGCATTATGGCCGAGGCGCTCGCGCTTTCCGGTAGCGATTGCCTGACGGTGGCGGTGCGGCGGGAGCGACTGTACGACGGCCAAGGCCAGAACATTCTCGACGCTATCGATCTGGATCACTACACGCTGCTCCCCAACACGGCCGGTTGCTACACCGCCGAAGACGCCGTGCGCTGCGCTCGCTTGGGACGCGAGATTCTACTAGGCTTGGAAAACCCCGGCGCGGATTGGGTGAAGTTGGAAGTGCTCGGCGACAGTCGCACGCTGCTGCCGGATCCACTGGCGACGCTGGTGGCGACCGAAAAACTCGTCGCTGATGGCTTTCAAGTGCTGTGCTATACCAACGACGATCCGGTCATGGCGCGGCGACTCAAGCAAGCGGGGGCGGCGGCGGTCATGCCAGCCGGCAGCCCGATCGGCTCGGGCCAAGGGGTGCTCAATCCCAACAACATCCGCATCTGTTTGGAATACTTGAAAGAGGGCGATCCGGACTATCCGGTGATTGTCGATGCAGGCGTCGGCACCGCCAGCGATGTGGCATTCGCGATGGAACTCGGAGTCGATGGCGTGCTGCTCAACACGGCCATTGCGCATGCTCGCGATCCGCTCATGATGTCCCAGGCGATGAAAGCCGCTTGCGAAGCGGGTCGCTGGGCGTATCTGGCTGGCCGCATTCCCAAGCGGCTCTATGCCACTGCCAGTAGCCCCGAGGAAGGTGTGATCGCCACTCGCCCTTTTACGTCGCAACCAACCCGCGGCTCAAACGCTTCGTAACCCGGTGAAGCGTCGCGCGGCAACGAGCGCCACGCCGCCACACACAAACAACAGCCACGACGAAGGCTCCGGCACGTTGACATCGTTGGGGCCGTTCAGGGTGACGCTGACCTGAGGTGTCGTTGGGCCATTGAGGTCGAAGGGATCGCCAACTTGGCTGATGGTCGCTCCGCCCGCAAAAACGGGACCGCCGAAACTTGAGATAGCGGGCGCTATCGAAGTGCCATCAACGGACGAGATCAGTACGTATTGAACGTTGATTGTTTGGCCAAGATTAAAAGCACCCAGGTTGATAGTTCCGCTATAGCCACTTGCCAAGTATGCACCAGTCAGTGCGTCCCAGACAAAATTCGGTTCGGCAGTGCCGCCGCTTACCGGGGTTTCCAACGGGCGCAATCCGTTATCGTCGAGTGAATAGGATTGCAAGTAGAGCGTTTGTAGGCCTGGCGCATTGTCGATCCCGATTGCGATTTCAAGTCGAAACGATGCACTGCTATTGCTTAGAATTGCCAGCGTGATGGGTTGCACATTGAAGTTCAGCGAGTATTCGCCTGCTGCCACGACCGTAAACGTGCTTTCCCAGTTAGCGTTCGCGAGCGCTGATATCTCGCCGCTTAACGGGCTCGAAAGAATGGCGCGCGTCGCGACGAAACCTGCGGGTGTGGAAGTTGCGACAGCAGAATGCGATAAGTCGACTGGATAGACAGTAACGTTTACGGGATCGGTTGTGGACGATTGGAGGTCTATACTCGTGGTGCTAATATTCGCTGCTTCTCCAAATACCGAGACGCGAAATGGCTCCGCTCGCAGTACGCCCGGCAAAAGTGATAGCGCACTAATTGCGACTAGATATCCCACAGTTCGTAGGCTCATC
>JBGSHH010000839.1:0-14492 GCA_041752355.1 Pirellulaceae bacterium
AGGGGCGACGGTTGCCGATCGTTCCACGGGCACCTGGGCGGCGGTGGTTCTCGAGGCGGGGACGCTCGATACGATGTCCCTGCCGGCGGCGAAAACCTATACGGCGATGAAGCACAATGCCGGCACGTTTCGCGAGCACGTCGATTTGCTGGCCATCACCACGCGCGAGGAGCCCGATTTTGCGGGCAGCGTTACTCGTCAGCGGGTGGCTTAGGAATTGGAACGGGCGTTGGTTCCTCTTTCTTGAATGCGCCCATTCGCACCATTTCCAGCAAGATCGCCATGCTGATACTCGCCACAAACGCGCCAGCGACAATCCAATGCACGCTCGCACAGAGCAGAATGATCCCGAAGAAAGAAAAAGTAAGTCCCAGAACTTGAAGGGAGCCAGTTGCCAGGTTACTCATTTCCTTCATACGGAGTCGCGAGTCCTCTGACGTCATCATGCAACAGACATGCATCGGCAGGGCCAGTACAAAGAAAACCATCGAACAAATCAGAATCATCGACGGACTTCCGACTAACGCTACGCCTAAGACGTTTGCGGCGGCAAAACCAGCCAAAGCAGCATGCCTTCCTATCTCTTGATCGAAGTAGATTTCAAGACTCATAAGGACTCTCCTTGTGACGTTGACTCAACCTGTGATCGCGGATTGTAGCACGCCGCCACTATCAGCGGCCCTGCAGCGAATCTAACACGGCCTGGCGTTCCAGGGGTGCCATCCGTGCCAGGCCGGCCGTCCAACGCCGCACGCGACGCCTGACGCGTTCACGTTCGCGTTTATTGCGGCCCAGGTACCGCGCGTCGTGCAACTCGACGGGCGGAGCATAATTGCACCACACTTGCTCGGTGGCCATCTTCCCGCCCCGCGTTTGGGCGCGAAACGTGAACGTCCGCCAGTCCTGCAGAGCCGCCGCATAGAGCGGATGGGGATAATGGCTCACCATCACCAGGCAAGGGAGCGCCACCAGCGTCGCGAGCAGCTCGCCGTGCGCTTCGTCGGAAAGTTCGCTGGCATACAAACGTTTGGGCGATCGCCGACTTGATAGCAGGTAGGGCGGATCGGCATACACGAACGCTCGAGCGCCGCCGAAAGGAGCGACCATCGATCGAGTGCGGCCGCAGTCGCCAGATTGGGCGTCAGCGGATCCCGCCGCCGTTTGTCGCGTCGGCACCAGGTGGCCATCGCCGGTCTGTATGGAATCGTGTATCGTTTGCGCGCCTTTCGACAGGTCAGTGACCGCGTAGAAATCGAACATACAGCGAAGCCACTCGATCGCATCACAGCAGAGCAACTTCAGGTTGGGAACCGTGGGCGCAGTACTCCAGCGCTGGATGTTGCGGCGGTCGACGTCGATCCCGATCGAGAGCGCGGCTGGTTTTTTGCGTCGCAGGATCGCGCAGTCACCGAGGAAGGCAGAGATAAACACCTCGTGCGGCGGAATCTCGTTGATCAGGCGCTGGCACACGCCCGAACCATCCTTGCCACCTGGCCAGGCCATGCCCTAGGTTCCTTCCGCCTGCTTCGGTTCCGCGTGAAAGTTGTTGGTGACTCGAATCGTCGCAGGCTTATTGCTGACGCCCAGGATGTACTCGAAGAAGATCTTCTGAGCGGTGTCATCGCCCGCCTTCGCTTGGTTCACAATCGTCTTGATGACGTCCTGCACGTCCGACTCGTTGATGCCATTGAAAACGGCCTTCCGAAGTGCTGCCTGGCAAGTCTCTTCCTCGGAAACGAGTTGCCCTTCCATGGCGCGCATGGCGAGCTTGTTGAGATTATGATTGTCCATTGGCGAATCTCCGGATGTTGAGCGGGATGGCGTACAGGGTCGAAATGAATCCTTTGGTGCCGGGCCTCGTTCGTTTGCTGAGACGAACGACCAAGCCGCGCTGTTCCAAGTCGCCCAGATAGCTGGTTGTTCCCCCGTTAAGCATGTTGTTGCTGCCGCAACGTTGCCCACTCGCTGCCAGAAGCTCTTTGCGCGTCATGGGTCCACGTTCGTACAAAGCCGTCAGCATCAATACTTGGCGCGGGCGCAGATCGGCGGGCCAGCCCATGTTAATGGCGAACTCTCGACGGTTGCGCGCGCCAACTTCACCCAAAGACCTCACACCGATCCGATCGCACAGTTGTCTATAGCGCTTCGCGATCTGCTCCCGCTGACGACTCGCAAAGGCATTGGAAGGCAGTCCCAGGCGGCGACGCGTGTTGCCAATTTGCTCGCCTGAAATCCGATGTCCCGTCCGTCGCGTAAACTCGTGCGCGATTTCGCGGTCCGTCCGTTGTTGCGCGTGCATTTCGACAACGACCGTTTCCAGCGTCGCAATTCGACAGCGATCGGCTGACCATCCATATTCATTGAGTCTATGTGCCACGCTCGCGTTGGTTCTTCCCAAGACGGAAGCCACGTGCGGCACGCGATGACCTTGTTCGACAAGCTCGCGCAAGCGGGCAATTTCCTCTTCCTTCCAAGGGCGACCGCCCATCGCTAAGTGCCTCCAGGAACCGCCGCCGGATCATGCGGCGGGATCTGCGGGAACTCGTCCCACGTGCGACCATCGAGCAGCCGGCCAGCGGCGGCTTTGCCGACACGAAACGCCCAGTGTCCAAGTGGATGTGGATAATCAAGATTCACTTGCCCTACGGCACCACGCGAAGGATACTCCGTCGTGAACGCTGGATTTTGGCCGACAGGCAACCACTCGCCCCACTGCTTGAAATGAAACGCGACGCCTGCCGCCTGGCATTGATCGCGCAGGGAGCGCGCCCAATCGGGGTGCATGGGTCGGGCGTGATGGCCACTCTCGCCGCCAGCGATGACCCAGTCGATCAGGCTTGGAGGTTCGCCGTCGAATCGCCCCCAGCCATCATGCAGCGCGAAGCCGCTATTCGGCGCGTCGGTTGTCATGCTGTTAAAGTCAATTGGTCCCAACAACGGCTCCGCGCTAAGAAACAATACGGGGACCAGGTCGCGGCAGGCGAGCAGCGTGGGAATGTTCTTGTCGGCGTCTGCTTGGTTCGCAATCGAGGTTCCCAACCAGACGTTAGGACGCTTGCGAATCCCGTGCATCGACGCCGTACCGTCGATCAATTCCAACGGCCACATGTTGGGAACATTTTGCGGGCGCTTGGTAAGCAGCAGCCAATCGAGGTTCGGCGTGGCGTCGATAAGTGCGAAGAGTCGGCGGCGCAGATCGTCCATTGTCGCCCAACGCCAACCTTCCAACGGCTGCTTATCGAGGTCACGGCCGACACCCTTCATCTGCATCGTGTAGGTGTTAAACGCGACGCGCTGACCACTGCTATCCGTCAGCGCCCCATTCCAATCCTCGAACACATCCGCCATCGACGCGCAGAAGATGCGCGGACGATTCTTTTGCGGGCAAACGTCTCCATGATCTCCCGCGTTGCAATCGAACGTGCGCAGGCACTCCGCATGGTCATTCCACTTGCGTGGCATGCGCCAGCCCGATTCCGATGCAACCACGCGCGTTCCGTGTTGTCCCCAAATGCCCAGGGTGCCAGGATTGCGCTTCGCCTGCGCGTCAGCGTAACAATGCGCGCAGCCCTCCGCGACTTTTGTGCAACCGCGCCACGGATTGAAGGTGTGATCGGTCCATTCGATTTTGCTATTCTCACCCATGACGGCCTTCCCCTTTGTGTCTTCGTGCCTTGGTGGTTATCTATTCGAGCCCATCTTCATCGACCACAAACGTCAAATGACCAGGCGTCACGCGAAACACCTGGCCACGCTGTTCATCGAGTACCACTTCCGCGCAGTACAAGGCATCGCTACAAAGCACGACGCCACTCCGCTGATAGCCTTGATGGTCGATGAACTCGCACTGGCGGCATTCGTCCACATTCGCGATCAGTGACGCGCGCCGCACATCCTGTTTGGCTGGCTTGGTCGCCTTTAATTTCGCGACCTTTTTTATTCCCTTTTTCATATCAAAAACCTCCAAGCCAACTGGCGGGAATTGCACCCGCTGAACCCATTGATGGTTGGGCTCTGACTGGTCACCGCCACGATGAGATATCGATCATCACGACAGCCATCCACCTTCGGTCGCGTGTCGCTGTCCACGCCGCAGTTGACTAGCCTCATTCCACGATTCTCACCTTCACCGGCGCAAACGCGGAAGCGAACATGCGCATCATCACCAGCGCCGACTCGCCGTCGGGAAACGCATCGGGATGCAAGGCATCGGTACGCGGCGCACGATAGCCGTGCTCGCGGAACCAAACTTGCGCCGCCACGTTCGACTCCCGCAACATGATCGAAAGCCCCGGCGACTTGCGGCGCAGCGCCTTGAGCTCCAGCGCCTTCAGGAGATAGCTACCGACGCCCCGCCGGCGGTGACTGGGCAACACCGCCAGGCGATGCACCTGGCTCTCCTCGCGGCGAAACGTCGCCAAGGCAAAGCCCGCCACCTTGCCACCCAGCATCGCCACCAGGCAGTAGTGGGCGATCGGCACATCGACCACCTGGTTCTCGGCAAACGAGAGGAACGCGCGAATCTCGCGCCGCTCCCACGGCGTGCTAAAGCAGGCCGCATCGACGGCCGCGATCGCGTCCAGCAGAGCGCCATAGCCTGGCTGGATGATCGGCGTGTTCTGCTCGAAAACCTCAGCGACGAAAACTTCCTCGGGACTCAACATGGTTTCTCCTTCTGCGCCATCCGCGCGGCTTGCTGTTTGATTTGCTCGAAGACTTCCAACCGATGCACCGGCACGCTCGTCGGCGCGGTGATTCCCAGACGGACTTTGTCGCCGCGAATATCGACCACCATCACGGTGACCTCGTTGCCGATCGTGATCGATTCGTTGACGAACCTGCTTAACACCAACATGCTGACCTCCTTGCTGCTAACCTTCCTTAGCCGCCGAAACGTAACAGCGGCACATTCGACTTGATCCTTGGCGCTTCTCGCCGCGCCGCCGCGCGTCGTGGATGATCCTCAGTCGCATCCACGACGATGAGTCCTTTGCCCAATAGCGCCTTGCCAAACTCCTCCAGCACGAGCTTGACCAGCTTCGCCGGCGTGGTCGCATGCACGCTTGAGACAACATGCTCGCCGCCGCGCAAGATCGAGCAGGAGAAATCCACGCTGTGATGACAAGAGCCATTGCCATAGCAGCGCGAATCGTTGCAGTACACCATCACGTAGAAACTCTCATCAGGCATCGCTGCCAACAGCAACTTGCCAGCTTCTTCCAGCGTCTTGGGTTCGCGTTGTCGGGCCATCACTTCACCTCATAGGAGAACGCGAACATGTCGGCCTTGCTGGCGGACCGCAGTAGATCGCTAAGCAACTCCACCTGCCCCGGCGTCAGCATCACCGTTGCTGGTTTCTTCGACGGGCTGTCATTGAATTCGACTTCGATAGAAGCGTTTTTGCCTTCTTTTTTGATCGTGATCTTCATCACTCCTCCTCGCCGCGATCGCCGCGCGGCAACTGGGCTAAGGCCTGTTGGATTTCCCGCTTGGTGGCGGGCGTCAAACACTCGCGATTGAGTTGCTCGATCGTGTCGTCGTGCGTCAGCGCCGCGAGCGCCGCCGCGCTGATCGGTTCCAAGTTCGTGAGGTAAATCGGCGCGACGCAAAAGCCCACCTGCACCGCCACGCCATGGCCATGCAGAAACGCTGCGCTCTTGGTGCGCGTCACCAACCAATCGCCCGCCGGCAACGATTGCCACACCCGCACAAACGTGCCGACTTCGTGCGCCTCGTTCCACGCATCGCGCTTGGCACGCTGCGCGGCGCGGGGCGTCTCGATACTCGCGATCATGATCGGCTCCCTTCGTTACGACCCACGGCATTACGACCTGGCCAGGCCAAGCCACGTTGCGCTAGCTCCGCCTCGATCCGTTCATCCGCCCAACCTTGCTTGCGCCCATCGCGCACCACGACATACGCCACTCGATCGCGCTCCCGCGCCGCCGCTTGTTCCGGCGGTACGCTCCGCGCTTGCCTGCCCCGCCAACCACGATCGACCGAGGGCCACAACTGCCAATCGCGGGGATCGTCGCCGGCATGGTACGCCCGCACAAAAAACGTGATCACGCCAGGGCTCAAATCCCCATCGCGCCGCCACGCCTCGCGGTGCGCGGTGTAAAACCGCGCCGCTTCCACCAGCGTCGCCGGTGGCATGTTTCGACACCGAGCCTCCGCCACCACCATGTCGATGGCGCGGAGACCCGTGGCTCGAAGGCTAGCGACGGCCTCTTGCCAGGCGGTCGCCTGGGCTACGGCAGTGGCCGGTTTCTCGATCGTCGCTGGCTGCAAAGAATCATCCACCACCACCACCACCGGACTTTCCCATGCGCGCTGCGCTGAAAGTGGTGGTGGTGGTAGATACTTCTTTGCGCTTCTTGTCGCATCAATCTCGGATTGGGTGCCTCCAAGGCACTTTGGTCGTGCCTCCAAGGCACTTTGGTCGGACTCCAAGGCACTTTGGTCGGTCTCCAAGGCACTTTGGTCGACGCCACCAACGGGCCGTGAAGGCACTTCGCTTTGGCCTGCGGATGTCACGGGCGTCGCCAGGTCGGGGCACCGCAGACGGAGCTCCGTCCAGACCACGCGGTAATGGTTCGTGACGATGCCATAGCTGTTCTTGCGGCGCTCGCAGGTGATCAAGCTCATCGACTGCAGCGCCGCCACCGCGCGCTTCACATGACGCAAGGAGAAGCCCGCCGCGCCGGCGATCGTCGGCAGCGACGCGAAGCACTCGCCCCGTCCCCCCGCGAAGTCGTCGATCGCTTTGAGCACCGCCTTGGCCACCCCCGCGCTGACCTTGATGCCATCGGTACTCAGCACATCGACCAGCCGACTTTCGCGCAACATCCACAACTGATCGCCGCGCGAGAAGTTCAACTGCCGTTGGCGTTCGGTCCCTTGGCGCTCGATGCCTTGCCTGGGCGCGTCCATGCCAGCTTCCTTTCTCGCTAACGGCGTGGCCGGGCAAAGGGTTTCTGGAGCGTGTCGCGACGGTGCAGCGCCGCGCGTAAGTCGTCGCTGGCCTTTTCCTTCGCGGTCCGCACCAAACGCAGGATCTCTTCGTTGCCGCAGTTAGGCCAAGTGCCGGCGCAGAGCCAGCCCGCTTGCGCCTCGTTGATCGGAAGGCCGTCCGCCGGTCGGACGGCAACTTTCCACTGGCAGCCGCGCAAGGCTCGGCTGGCGACTTCCGCCGCTTCGCGCGTCGCGTAGAAATACGCGACCGCGCCACCGGCATCGTGGGTGGCGTCTAAACGCCAAAGGTCGATGGTCATATTCAGTTTCGCTCCTTACTACAGCAGGGGCAGGCCACATTGAGATGTTCCAAACGCGCCACGAGATTGGCGACCCGCGCCTTCGTCGTGATCCCCAGGCGGTGCGCGATCGCCGCCACTACCGTTTCGGCGTGATCGCACGGCGAACTTGCGCACGTAGCCTGATGCACGGCCATGTAGGTCATCAGCAACTCATCCACGGCACCGATGCGTTGCGATTGCACTTCCTCGCTCGAATAGGCACGCACGGCCTGTTTGGGATCGATGCCCGCCACGTCCAGCACTGCGGCAGAGATGGCTAGCGCCATCGACAAGGTCGCAGGGTCTTTGCGATCGACACCGACTTTCAACTGCGCCATCGCGCTGGCCACCACGTCGGGATCGTGCAACACGCGCTTGCGAAACTCGGTGTTGATCCAATCGGCAATCAAGGGATGTAGAGGCATCACGCATACTCCATCGCTTCGAGCAAATCGCACACGCGATCGAGTTCGTCGTGCGCGAGCACATACGCCGCTTGTTGGCGCATGCGACGGGCGGCGACCACTCCGCCCGGCGCAGGGACGCCTTCCACTAACCAGGCCCAACTCACGCCCAGCACTTCGCAAAGCTGGCGCAGTTGCGGCAACGTGAACGATTCCGTGATCGGTAGTGCGCACAGCATTTCTTTGCGCAGTAACGAGTGATCGATCTCGGTCAATTTGGCAAGTTGCAAAAGGTCGAGACCGCTGTGCTCGAAGGCGAACATCAAGCGCTCGCCGAAGGCTTTACGCGTCATCGTCTTCGCCTCCCACACAAGCCGATTCATTGCGTCGCGCGGCCAGCGCACGCGCTTTGAGTTCAGCAGCGGCGGCGGCGATCGCCTCACAGCCCGCCTGCGCTTCCTCGGGCGATGGCTCCAAGCCTTGCGCCAGTTTGCGATGCACGAAGTCGGGAATGGTCGCCACGCCGAGCATGGCCGATTTGCGCAAGCCTTTGAGTTCGCGGCGTCGCGCGGGTGTCTGGCGGCGACCGCTGGGTCGACTGGCGATCATGCGGCCCTCCCTTCCTCGATCGGTGACACACGATCATCTTCGATCGAGTAGCAACCGCTGACGCCCTCGAAGCAGGCGACGGCCGAATGGCCTTGCAGGATGAACGCTTCGCTGGCGATGCGCGTGTCGATCGTCTTGGTGTCCATCCGCAGACGACAGGGCGTGCCGACGGGATAGCGGTGATTGAAGGCGCGAACCCGTCTTTCGAGTTCGCGAATCGTCAGCGCGCGGGTGTGGCCGGCGCGATGGTGGAGTTTTTTCTTCACGATGCCCTCCTTAAAGAAAACGGTTCCAGATCGGCTTCCAAACCCAGGAAGAAGCGTCGCTCGTGATCCGTGAGCGACGCGAAGAATCGATTCGTCCCGTCGCGCGCTTCGAGCGCTTCGCGCCGCGTGCGATAGGGACCATGTTCGGGGCACGTGTGATTGGGCACGTTGACCAGCCACCAACCATCGGCGCGCTGTTGGATCGAGAGTTTCATGCCGTGGTCTCCGCATCCACATCGGCGAAAGCGAACATCACATGCTCAACGCCCCGTTCGTCCACAACGATGATCGGGTTAAGCGGAAACAAGCCGCCACCGGTATAGTTGCAAGGGCCTGGACCTTCGCCGCCAAACGCGTCGCGGGGTCCGGGTAGGTAGCGGCCAATGCAACTGAAGCCGACGGCACCATCGGGCGCACCGGCTTCGCGATAGTCGGCGTGCGAAGCGACGTGCTTGCAAATGGGGCAAACGAATTTCCAGTGTCGCGTGTGCTCGCCAAAGCGGCGCTCCGCCTCGGCATACCATTCCGCTTGCGTCATTCGTGTGAGTTGAAACGTTTTCATAGGGTGGCCACCTGTAGCGCTTCCCGCATGGCACAGTCGCAACCGCCCCAGCCTTGATCGGACCACTGCAGCGTTCCGCGCTGCGCGTCGAAGTAGAGCCATTCGTAGGCGCCTTCGTCGGGTAGGCCGATCACGAACACGAACCCGTCGCCTGCGGCCATCCCGTAGAGCAACTGCGAGCGCGAGAGATCGATGTAATAAAACTGCGACTGCCGCAGCCGTGGACGCACGTCGCGCGCATACGTCTCCGCAGCACACCGGGCACAGGCGACCTGCTTGCTCTCATCCAAAGCGACCATCTCACCGACTCCTCGAAATGCGCGGGGCCGTTGCCGAGCGAGCTGGAGGGTAGGCGACGTATGCCCAGCCCGCTCCGCTTCGACCCCGCGCGATTCCCAGACCATCCTGGCCCACCATTCCACTTCGCTTGTTGCGGGGCGGCAACATGCCGCCGACTTTCCCCTTCCACACCAAGCGCCTGCGCGTCGCATTTACGCTGCCGGTGCAACCCTAGGCACGTGCGTGAAATCGACGTAGTACTCTTCGCCCTGCTGGAACTGCGCCAGCGCAGCGCTGTTGACCGTGTTGAGATCGATCCCGCCACCAGGCGTGTAGCGGAAGAATTGTTCGTTCTCCGCGCTTCCACCAGTGACGGGCTCCAGGCGCACTGCGCCACCCGCGTCCGGATTGTTGGCATCGCTGGCCACAGCGGTAACCTTGAACTTTGCGCGAACCATGGACTACTCCTTTCAAAAGGTCGAGAAGAAGAAAAAAAAAGCCGGCCAAGCAGATCGTTGGTTACAACGTCTGTTGGCCGGCTTCTAACCGCTCCCTCTCCGAAACGGTTATCTCGAAAAGAGGATCGTTGGGGCTCGAACCCACGACCCTCGGATTTGCAATCCGTTACGCAAACAACAAACCTTGCCGCCCGTCGAGGTCGCCATGCCACGGCGGCTGGGGCAAGCGCGTGTGCGCTTCGACCAACAAGCGACGATGCGTATAGTTCTCCAATCGCACGTTGCGCGTCTTGTGGCCGAGCTGCAGATCGGCGGCGGAGCCATTGATCATGCCAAGCTCCGTCGCACAGGCTTTGCGAAAAGCGTGAAAGCCAAACTGCCTTTCCGGTTTGATGGAGCTCAGCGCGAACAAGCGTTTGCGGCACTTGTGAAACCAACCTTCGCTCAAAGTCCAAGGCAACACCAATTCGGACTTCGTCGATCGCAGTCGCGTGAGGACGCGCTGCGCTGGCACATTGACGTAGCAACGAAACCGCCGCTTCTTCTTCATCACCACGCCGGGGATGTCGAACCAGGTGCCCCAGTCGTCGGTTTTGATCCACTCCCAGCGGAGCGCCAACAACGGTTTCAAGCGGAGCGCCGTGTTGTAGGCCAAGAGGCCGGCACATCGCCAAAAGCAGCACGGCGAAAGCGTCGGCGGCAGCTCGTCCGGAAAGTCGGCGAACTGGCAGGCCGATAAGTAGCTCGCAATCTCGTCCAACGTGAAGGCATCCTCCACTTCGTCGTCGTCGTTGGCGGGCTTGGGAATGGCGAACACTTCCGTCAGCAGTTGCGCCGTCGGTACGTCGCGTGAGCGCGTGGGCCCAGCGCGATCGAGCATGAACTGCAGATTGACCAAATGCTTCCGTCGCGTTTGCGCCGCCAACAGTTGCTCGCGATGCTTGTGTTGGCTGAGCCAACTGCGAAACTTGGCGATCGTGTAGTCGTCGATCAGTGCGAGGGGCGGATCGGCCGTAGCGGCGGTCCAATGTTTCAGCGTCGCGCGATACTCCTTGATCGTGCCGACGCTGGCTTCCACCAACGGGATCGGCAACAGGTAACGCTCGAAGAACTCCGACAAGCGCATCTCGGGAGAAAGGCCATCGCTCCCGTCGTCGGAGTCGCTCTCCGCGAAGACTCGCAACTTGGGTTTGGGCAGGGCACTCATAGAGGCAACTTCCAAGTCGTGTGCGCCAGCCCTTCGCAAGCTCCTGACGCGCCAGACCGAGGTCTAATGCTACCTTCCGTGCATGCAGCGTCCGTGAAAGCATGGTCGGGACAACCCCGTAGGCAGTGGTACGCCACCGCCCGAAAACATAGGCCACGAAAGATCAACCGGATTAAACGGCGTGAAAATTTCGTGAACCAGCGGAGAGAGGGAAAGCATCCCAGCGGCGAAGAAGCTCGCCGAAGAAGATGCCGCAACCGATCGGCTGCGGCAACAGAATATAGTTATTATCTATAAACTGTCAAGCGGGTTCAAAGACACCTTCGCGAAGAAGCACGTCCGGAGCGATCTTAAAGACTTCGGCAATTCGGGCGATCGTCTCGAGGGATGGGGAGGCGTTCCCCGCCTCTAAAGCCGCGATGGATGGCTGTTTAATGCCGACCAAGTCGGCCAGTTGTTGCTGCGTGATTTTCTTCTCCTTGCGGAGCAGACGCAGGTTGTGCGAGAAGATCGCTCGCAATTCCTCGGGTTTCAAGGCTGGCTCCATTCGATTGATAGTAACTATTTTCGCTTCCGAGCGGAAGGTTTGCGTTTCACGCCACTGCCGATCGAAACACGTTGAGCGACGACGACAACGTCCATCTCGGGATCTCGATCGCCCGGTGTCCAACTCACATTTGTGACGATCGCGCGTCCGGGGCCATCACCATCGGATAGCCAGTCAGCCGTGATGGTGTCACCGATCGCAGGAACGGCAGGCATTGCACCGCTCCCCTTCATCTCTGCCGACCAACTCTTGTCGAGTTCATCGCCAGAAAGAAACTTGATTGACCACTTCAACGCAGCCATAAGCCCTCCCGTCCGCCAAGGAAAGCGGATAGGTAATCCGCTGTACTGACTCGCTCTAAGTGCCTTCCGTGGCGAGTGGTTAAGAAGTTCGGAAGAGGCGCTGGTGGGAGTCGAACCCACGATGGCGGATTTGCAATCCGCTGCCTTAGCCACTTGGCTACAGCGCCTGAGGTATTTCCGAACAGTAGGCGATTACCTGAGAACGGTCAAGAGGATTAGGCAAGCTTGATGCACGCCACAGAACTTAACATTCAGGAAGTTTGGTGAATCTGGGAAGCTATTTACTTCGAGCTCCACGCTTTGGGTGGAGGTTTCGATGACGTTCAACTTTGCGCCAACGCTAGGAGTCTATCGGCAACCATCGGTATCAAGATTTACCCTGCCAGCACTCGATTTCTATGTCCACAGGGCGGCAGGTCGAAATCAAGGGCGTTCGCATGATGCGACCCCTCGGGCCGCGATGGTGATCGTGGCTCCCGGTTGGGAAACATGGCCCGCAGGGAACAGCAGGCTGTGTATTTCCCGCTCGCATGGAAGGGGTTTGAAAATGAATTGGTTAAAAGAGTATCTGTTTGCCAGCGAAACAAAGCTCTCGCAACTGGCCGAACGGCTGGCCGCTAGCTGCCAAGAACAAGTCTGGCTACGCGTGAGTGAGCGTGCGCTTGCCATGCCTCCGGCGGAAGCTCGGGGGTATACGAAAGCTCGCGCGGCATTGGTGGTGAAAAATGTCGTGGACTCGGCGATTTTGCAGTCCAACCGCTTCGCCGGACGCCGAGAAGAACTACGCGACCTTACGACCGAGCACGTGGTGCGAATTATTGGCGCACAACTGCGTGCGGTTCGTCCCACGCTTCGTCAGCGCCGCGCGGCATAAGTCGTTTAGAGATAGCACTTTGCAGATTTTTCGGCCACGTGCGGCAGACCGCCAATCGTGGCCTATATTTCTGTAGAAACCTCGTTGCGCGAGGTCGCCTGCCTGACTGCATCCCACCCAAAATGGCTCCCTCGGAGCAATGCCATGCCTGACGCCACCCCCCTGCCGAACTTGTCGCAGCTCAACGCCCGACTGGCCAACGATAACCAGCGCGTGAATCAATGGGTCGATGGGTTGGTCGAGCGAATCGACAAAATCGTAGAAGCGACGATGCGCAGCGACTGGATGGAAGTGAAACGGCTGACCGATTTCATTGCCCGAAGTAGCGCCATCTATGGCTTTCCGCTGCTGACGGAGAATGCCGAACGGGTCTCGGCGGCTTCCAGCAAGGAAGACGAAACGGAGATTCGTCGGGGCGTGATCAAACTCATTGGGGCCGCTGGACGGACGCGACGCCCGGTGAAGTAACCAAACTCGCCTCAACAGCTACATACTCGAAGAACGGTCAAGGCTTGCCACATCAAGTCTCGGCCGTTTTTTGTTTTCTTGGCGACAATGCTGTTCTGGCGTGATTCGTTTTCGTGTCGCCCATCCGTTAAGTCAGTAGTTGGAATTCTTCCCGGACGATCGAAAACTCCCGCTACGACAATTACCTACGTGGGACAGCGATGGCGTGCGCGACATCGTGTTTGAAACCCAGTTGCCTGCAGCCGCGGACTGGGAGGAACGTTTGGCGACGTTTTCGTTTTGTTGTGGATGAATTTCGCCGCCGCGCGTGAAGGGCGTGGTTCGTACCACCGGAGCACTCATTGAACACCCCACCATCCACCGCTAGAATGCGAGACTTTGTTGCCTGCATTTCTCTCCATCGGTGGTTGTTGTTATGTCCGCTACTGGCTTGAACGTCCCTCAGGGGGGTGCGATCGATCTCTTGTCCCTTGGCGCGCTGGTCAATCGCCTCGATCCAGGCATTATTCCGTTCCGCAAGGCAACGCAATGTGCGATTCACGTCAGCGGTGGTGAGTTCAACGTAGCGGCGAATCTGGCCGATTGCTTCCAACTCAATACGGCGGTCGCCAGCGCGATGGTCGATTATCCGATCGGCGATTTGATTGCCGAACGGGTCCGCGCCATGGGTGTGAAGCCGTTCTACAAACACTTCAAGCACGACGGCGTCACCGGCCCCAACATGGCCACCGTTTATAGCGACCAAGGCAAGGGTGTCCGCGCTCCGGTGGTGTTCTACAATCGCTGTAACGAAGCTGCTGCGCAACTTAAGGCAGGCGACTTCGATTGGAAGTCGATCATGTCGGGTGGATTGCGTTGGTTCCATAGCGGTGGCATCTTTGCCGCCCTCTCGGCGACGACTCCGGAACTCATCATTGAAGGTATGAAAGCCGCCAAGGCGGCCGGCGCGATTACTTCGTTCGACCTCAACTTCCGTGCCAAGCTGTGGCAGATCTCTGGCGGCTTGGACAAAGCGCAAGACACCATGCGACGGATTGTCGCTAATGTCGACGTGCTGGTCGGCAACGAAGAAGATCTGCAAAAAGGCTTGGGGCTCAAGGGCCCCGATGTCGAAGCGAAATCCAAGATCGATCCCAGCGCCTTCTTGGCGATGATGGACGATGTGGCCAAGCAATTGCCCAACGTGAAAGTGGTCGCCACCACGCTGCGCGAAGTGCATAC
>JBGSHH010000840.1:0-1524 GCA_041752355.1 Pirellulaceae bacterium
CTAAGCTCGTCGCGAAGGTAGATACCTACACCCTGGCCAAGGATCAGCAGGGCGAGAAATTCCGCGAGACGATTCAAAATCCGCGCAACCGCAATGTTCCGCAGCCTCCCAAAGTCGACCTGATGCTGGAGCTTAAAAATCCGACCGACAAAGCCATCACCATCGTCATGGGCGCCGACAACGGCGCGCTCGAACTCGATCTGCAAGGGAAAGGTGCTGTCGAGATCAAACCGCTGATCATCATGACGCGCGAGTTTCGTCTCGGCGAGCCGGTGGAAATCCCCGCTGGCAAGACCTATGAGATTCCCATTAAGCAATTGAAGTACGGCATGCGTGGCATCAGCACGTACGCCTATTGGACCGAGCCCGGCGAGTACACGCTATCGGCCACGCTGCGTTGGCCCGATCCGGCGGGGGAAGATGCTGGCGCACTTCCCAAACGCTGGAAGGCGACGTCGAAACCAGTGAAGCTCACAGTGAAAGCGGAGTGACTTACGTGGCGAATAAAGCGTTGCACCGAAGCCCAATGCGTACAGTCTAAATCGTGATGGGCTTAACCGTTTGGGCTCAATAAAGGTGCGCGGTCAACGAGGAGCTTCACATGGGTTTGTTTCTCTCCGTTTCGGGCGTTCTTTGTCCAGATGGCGAAGCCGTTCGCGATGCCATCGCAGCATACGTCGCTTCAATCGGTGGATCCTTTGAGCCTCGCGCAGGCACAAACAATGACCGCGACATCTGCGTAATTCAATCAACGGAAGCGACAACCACTGTCCTTTACCCACATGGGTTCACCCACTGGGATGAGATCTCTAAGTCGCTATCTCTGGCACTCCACAAACCGGTGTTCTCGTTTCATATTCACGATGGCGACCTCTGGATGTTCGTGGCGTTTGAAGATGGCAACGAAGTTGCGTGGTTCAATCCCATTCCTGACTACTGGGAAGAAGTCGACGAAATAGAACGTTCTCGTTGGGCAGGGAATGCGCAATCAGTTGCCTCCCTCGTCCCTGATCTCGCTGCTTCGTCAATTGAGCGGTACTTTGTCCCTTGGTCCGGTAACGCATTCGCTGCGGGACAAAAATCTTATGATGACGACGATTTCGGAATTGGCGTCGATTGGCAATTGACCGACTTTATGCGACGGCTCGGTTTTGTTTACCCGTTGGACGATTCCGGCAATCCTACCGGGGAAACGTTTTATCTGAAAATTCGGCGACGCAGGGCGTCGTCTGACGCTGCGATCACTCCAGCCTCTCAACCGGAAGCACCGCCCCCGCGGCAAAAACCATCTCACAAACCGTGGTGGAGACTCTGGTAGCGTAACGAATCGACAACAACCAACGTTTAACGCGCTACCTTCGTTGCCTTAAACTCCACGCGATACGATTTGTTCGGATCGCACGTTTTGGGATTGGGGATCAAGATGAAGTCGTCGGTAATCACCGGCGAGAGTTCGCGGCCGGTGATGATCTCGATATCTTTCAGGCGATCGGGAAACAACTGCACGATCGGCCGCCAGCCGCG
>JBGSHH010000841.1:0-3003 GCA_041752355.1 Pirellulaceae bacterium
GGCGACGATTTCCAATCGCTCCTTTCCAGTGACGGTCACCATCTCGACGACGACGCCTTCCCAGGCGATTTGATGACGCACGAGTTGCCCGTCGGCCAGCGGCGTTTGCCTTCGGACATCGACGCCGAAATTCTCCGCGCACTCTGGTCACTCGAGGACGACCCGGATGAAGCGGAAGCAGGCGATTACGCAGCGGCTGTCGATGCGGCGCTACATGGTTGGTGACGTCGCGCTCGGCGCACCCTTCGTGAGACTCGACCTCGCGCAAGTCTTCATTCG
The DNA here is from genome assembly GCA_041752355.1 of Pirellulaceae bacterium. Classification (GTDB taxonomy): domain Bacteria; phylum Planctomycetota; class Planctomycetia; order Pirellulales; family Pirellulaceae; genus JAEZGD01. Next base: position 280 of record JBGSHH010000841.1, read on the forward strand.
CAATGCTGTTCCAGAGAGTGCGCTCGCGCGCGCATTTTCGAGGAGCGTCTTACACGGGGGTGGAGAGTTTGTCTGGTCGAGCTTGACGCGGCAGACCGACGCTGGTTCATTCCCCTCCGGCCACGAACGAATCTGCGGGCTCGATCTCGTCGGACCGCTCCTTAGCCTGACGAACAAACTCGGGGATGCAGGGTGGACAACAGAAGGCATACGTCTGACCATCGACGATCCAAGTACAGGCTAAATTGGCCTTCGTACGCGTGACGGGGCAAAGGCGATCGCCTGGCTGGGGCTGAAGATCATGCACCGCCTGAAAGCCGCGATACTTTTGCGAGGGCAATTCCGCGCCGTTAGCGGTGATATCCGCCAGCGTGTACTTTCCTCCAGGCGATTGAAAGAGTTCGCGTTCGTCTTCATCCGCGATCATAGCAGGCATGGTCTGGCGCTGCGGCGTATAGACCGCGTACCGCCAGATGCGCTGCAAGACCAGCGCGACAAAGATGACGGTAAGCACCAGGCTGACGCTGTGGCGGAACATCAATTTCATCTGCTGTGTTCCAATAAATAGGCGGCAATGTCGCGGGCGTCTTCATCACCGACATTAAGATTGGGCATCGCAGTGCCGGGACGGACCTGTTCGGGATGTTGAATCCAGTGAATCAGATTCGGAGGTGTATTCGCCAGGGTGCCTGCGAGGTACAGCTTCTCAGGCAAGCGTTCCAGGTTCGGTCCCACGATGGGTCGCGAGTTGATGCCGGATATTGCGTGGCACGAACTGCAGCCGTAGCTGCGGATGAGGTCCGCCCCTCGCTCCGAACGCGCGCCGGCGATTTGCCAGACGTGCGATTTGCGCGCGTCGTCGAAGCCGTGGGTCGCGTAGTGGAAAACGACCATGCCTGACACGATCGCGAGCAATACGAAGAACTTACCGTAAAACCAGAATGGGTTTTCCATCGTTACCCTCCCTGCAATGGCTGCCGGCGCAATGGCTGGCGATGAACTGACTGCCGGTGGCTAGTCGCGCTTGACATGGCCTGCAACCAGTTTCCCAAAACCAGCGCAGCGACGGCGGGATAGACCAGACAAGCAGGCATCCACATGAGCAGGCCGGCCAGTTGTTGATCGGCGAGCGGCGTGAGACTCCAGGCTGCGGTTCGCCAGCGGTACGCCTCGTACCAGATCTCCGGTGAGAGCGCCAGAAAGATTCCCAGTAGCATTGCCACTAGCGATGTGGCGAACAGCGACCCGACTGCGACGAGTGGTTGCAGCCGATACCGGCAGGCGGGATCGACGATCCCTCGCCAATAAACACATGCTGCGGCGAAAAAGCTGAGGTGCTGGGCGTCGTGCAACAGCGGATCAGCCAAGGCCGCCTGATAGGCAGGCGGCCAATGCCAGAACCACAGCACCGCAACGTGCAGCAGCCAAGGCCAGAGGAGCCCTGCGAATGCCCACATCGGAAACGCCCGGCTCCAGCGCGCGACGATTGGCCGCCAGTTGGAATCCAAACTCCAGAGCAGCACGTGTCCCGGAGATCCAAATACGAACAAGGGCGCGGCGACTACCATGATCAACATGTGTTGCAACATATGCGCCGCAGCAAGTTCCTCGCTAAGCGCATGCAGCGGCGAGATCAAAGCAACCAACAAAACGCCGAGAGCTAGAAACCAGGCGGCGACCTGGCCTCGGCTGATTCCTGTCGTTGCGTGGGGGCCCCGCTTCTTTCGCAATTGGTTCAAGCCTATGGCGTATGCCACACCAAGTAATGTCAGATTGAACAGGATCAGCCAGTCCCAGTTCCACGCTTCCCAGATCGTCGCCGGCGTGACGGGCAAACTCGCTGTTTCATCCGCCCGCGCGAAGTGCGGACTTAGCAGCCAGAAAGTGATCGTTATGGCAACAAGTCGACACATGGAAGCCGTCTCAGCAGTCGCGCAAGTAAAAGAGAATCGGGATGCTTTCAAATAGAATGACGAACGTGAAGAAACCACTCGTGAGCAGTCCCGCGCGGGTGGTGTACCTTTCGCCGATGCTCTGGGCGTTGTCAGGTTCACGACCATGCAATTGGCGCTGGATGCGATAAGCCACAGCGGTCGCCGCAGCGGCCAAACCACCGGCAAGCGCGGTCGCCAGTAGTTCCATCCAGGCCACCAGCGAGATGCCGCCGTAAACGCGGGCTCCCAGCCCAGCAACGCATCCGAATTCGGCAATCGCGTACGCCGTGAGGAAATGCAGCGCCCAGGCAAAAGCGCCGCCGATAAAGCCAAACCAAAGTCCGGCGCGGCTAACGCTTGCGGCAGATGCCTCATTCCCAGCGATTGCTCTACTCATCGCTTCTCTCCATCACAGAACATGCGGCGACAAATATAGCGCGGCGTAAATGATTACCGCCATCGCGGCGCTAAAGTAGCTGAAATGTGCCGCCATTTGCGTATGCAATGCATTAAACAGTCGCCAGTGCTCCTGCTCACGCCACAGGCGAATAATCGCTGTGAACGCCAGTCCGAAACCAATACCGACAATCGCGTCTAGGAACCAACTGAGCAAGTAGAAAATCGACCCATAGGCATTGGTATGCGGCGAAAAGTTCCACGTCGTCTGATCGTAGATGTGGAGCGCGAGGAATGCCAACTGCAGCCCACTCGCGGCGGCTAACAAGCCGATAGAGAGTTGTCGTCGCCCCTGTCGAAACACTCCCCAGGCTACGGCAGCGGTGGCGGCGCT
>JBGSHH010000842.1:0-4727 GCA_041752355.1 Pirellulaceae bacterium
GTAAAAACGCGCCGCGCACAACGCAACATTCAACTCGCCGATCTTTCGCTACGCGAACGAGGCCCGCAAGCCGGCCTGCTGCTGGCGATGGGCGATGGCTTTCATACGCTCGGGCAAAACGAACGGGCCGCGCAGTACTATCGTCAGGCGATCAGTCTCGCGGAGCCTAACTCCAGCGATGTATTGGCTGGTTACTATGGCCTGATCATGGCGTTGGAAACATCCGATCAAGGACGCGCGGCGCAACTCAGCGCTTGCGTGGCGGCGCTGGATGTCTTCCCGCTCGATGCGCAGTTGCTCTGTGCCTCAGGCGGATACTTGCAATCGCTGGGACAACTCGAGATGGCGACCAAAGCGTATGAAACGGCCTATCGCTTTGGACAGGTGAATCCCGCCGTGTGGCATCTCGACGGCATCATCGAAATTGCGACCGCCTGCTATTGCCAGGCGCTCGATCAACAAGGCAAGTCGGCGGAAGCCTTGGCGACGCTGGAGAAAGAAGTGGCGGCCAATCCCACAAGCATGCGGCTGCACAAGTTGTTGCTGTCGATGTATGTGCAGCAAGGCAATCGCAAAGCAGCCATCGCCGAGGTCGATCGCTTGCCGCCGGAGACGCCGTACTTGGACGCGCTGAAGGAAGCAGTGCGCGGCGCTTGCCTGGCGGTGGCGGGGAATTGGATTCCCGCCCGCGCGTTCTTGGAGTCGGCCTATCGCAATGGCAGCCGTGACCCGATCTGCTTGTTGTGGTTCAGCCGCGCGTTGGCCGAAGCCAAGGAATGGTCCGCGCTGATTCCCGTGCTGGCGCAATGGCGCACGCTTGATCCGCACCATCCCGACTTGCCCCGTCTACTCGCCCTGGCGACGCAAGGGGTGGAAACTGGCTCGCCAGCGGACATGAAACCCGCTGGCAACAAAGTCCCTCCCCCGCGCGGCATCACCGCAACCCATTCCACGCACAGTGCCGCGCCCGCAGTTATTTAACCAGCGTGCGATTTTCCCTTCGTAGGACGGAAATCCCCATCCGTCCCTGATCAACGTGCCCTTGGTAGCGACGTCGACGCCAGGTCGGGTGAGGATACCCGACCTACTTGAATTTGCCCGTCCCATCGTCAACACCGTCAAACCCGCCGAAAATTCGCGCGATATTGCCGCCGCCTGGCACATTTTCTCAAGGGAACGTTGCCAAAGCTAAAGGGTAACCTAGGTTTGAGTTACCGGCAGCGAGTCTCGCACTCGCGGCCATCAACCAAGGCTTTCTCACCCCCGTGTAGGGCAGGGCCGGTGTTTACACTGGCTCTGCCCTTTTTTTCGTGCTTATACCCCCTCAACAACTAGGGAGGCCATAACGCATAATACCAAGGCGACTCACCTGCCGAACCAAACGCAATCCCGTTGGGCAACTCCTGTTCACCACTTCCTTGACAAAGTTGCTCTACTCAACTTTGCTACAGGAACCCGGCTTGCAGATGTTGTGAAGGAAACTCCGTGCTGATCGAACCCGTCGACGAAGTAACGTGTCCCGAAGATGAACTCTCTCCACTAACGGCCGAGATGTCCGACTTCGAAGAAAAAGAGGACGACCTGGAGGAGTTCGACGAAGAAGACTTCGACGACGAATTCGACGACGACTTCGAGGAAGAGCTCGGCGACGAGCTCGATGACGACAGCGACGAAGTCACCGAAGAGGATCTCGCCGACTCCGATCTCGACGATGTAGAAATCGGTGAAATCGACGACGAAGATGAAGACGACGATGGCTTCGGTGCGGCCGACGAGGACGAGGAAGAAGCCGAAGAGGCTGGCGACGACTAGGCTGCGACGACTAGACGGCGAAGCAATATGCTGCCAGCATGTAGCGACCAGAGCACGACAAGTAACTCCTACGAACCACTCGCCCATGAATGCGGAAGACACCAATTCGAGCGGTCGTCCCTGGCGGGATGGGGGTTTCGATCCGGAACTCACCCCGGCCCAGTTCGAGGCCGAGTTCCTCCACGCAGTGCTCGCCCGTCGGCCCTACTACGAAGATGTGCTCCGTCGTCAGGCGGAGAATCTCGCCCGCGCCGGCCGCTATCAAGAACTCCTCCCGCTCGATCGCCGCATGGTGGAATTGCGGCCTGAGGATGCGGTGATTCGCTACAACCTCACCTGCACGCTGGCGCGTCTGGATCGGCTGAAGGAAGCCCTCACCTCGCTCAATAAGGCGATCGAACTGGGCTACAGCGATTTCGACCACATCGAATCCGACCCCGATCTCGAAGCCCTCCGCGACTTGCCGGAGTATCTGGCGATTATTAAATCGCTCAAAATCGAGTAGGGTGTGTCGTTCTGTAGGGTGTGGCGAGGAACGAGCCGCACCTTGCAGCTTAGCCTTCCATCGGCGAATCTCTACCGCGCAGCGCAGCCCACCCGCAGCGACGTTCCATTCTGGTCGCCCTGGTGCGGCTCGTCCCTCGCCACACCCGACGCCTGCTGCTCCCATCATTGAAACAATCACGTTCGCGTGTTTTACTGTTGAATTCTTTATTGCTGCCGTAACTAGCGTGGGGATGACGCTTTATGTTCGATCCGGTGCCGAGTCACGTTTCGTTTCCCAAACTCGAGGAAGAAGTCCTGGCGTTTTGGCGCGAGCGCGGCATTTACGAGAAATCGCTCGCCCGCCGCGAAGGGAGCGGTAAGAAGTTCGTCTTCTACGAAGGCCCTCCCACCGCCAATGGCATGCCGCACCCTGGTCACTGCCTGACCCGCGCGATCAAAGACCTCTTCCCCCGTTATCGCACCATGCGCGGCTACTACTGCCGCCGCAAGGCTGGCTGGGATACGCATGGCCTGCCGGTCGAAGTGGAAGTCTGCAAGGAGATGGGGATCCACTCCAAGGAAGAGATCGAAGCCTTTGGCATCGAGCCGTTCATCCAGAAGTGTCAGCAAAGCGTCTGGCGCTACATGCAGGAGTGGGAGAAGCTCACCGAGCGCCTCGGCTTCTGGATCCGCCTGGATGAAGCCTATGTGACGTATCACAAGAGCTATGTCGAAAGCGTCTGGTGGTCGCTGAAGCAATTGTTCGATCGCGGCTTACTGTATCAAGGCCACAAGATCGTCTGGTGGTGGGCCCAAGGTGGCACCGCGCTCTCAGCCGGTGAAGTGGGACAAGGGTATCGGCAGGTGGCCGATCCGAGTGTGTATGTGAAGTTTCCGCTGCTCGACGAGCAAGGAACCGCGACCGACACCAGCTTGTTGGTTTGGACGACGACGCCGTGGACATTGCCGAGTAATCAGTTTGCGGCGGTGAATCCGGAGCTGACGTACGTCATCGCCAGTGATGCCGAGACAGGCGAGAAGCTGATCCTGGCCGAAGCGCTATTGGAAGCGATCGCCACGAAATCGAAGCGCGAGCTGAAGGTTGAAGACAAGATCATTGGCAAGAAGCTGATTGGCACACGTTACGCGCCGCCATTCGACTACTACTACGCCGAACAAGGCGATTTGAATGGTCAATTGAAGTCTGGTGGAGAAGCGCCGGTAGCTTGGCGCGTTGTCGCCGCCGACTTCGTCACCACCGATAGCGGCTCCGGTATCGTGCATCAAGCGCCGGCCTTTGGCGAAGTTGACTATGACGTACTCGTCACTGAGCAGGCACGCTTCGTCGATGGCCAAGGACCACAACTCATCAACGCCGTCGGCCCCGATGGAAAGTTCACCGCCGAAGCGCCGGATTATCAAGGGCGGTGGGTCAAGGACTGCGATAAAGACATCACGCGCCGACTGAAGGAAGAAGGCAAGCTCTTCCTGCTCGAACAATACTTGCACGACTACCCGTTCTGCTGGCGAGCCGATGAAGATCCGCTCATCCAGTATCCGCGCCGCAGCTGGTTCATCAAAACGTCGCAGTTCAAAGACGACATGCTGGCGAACAACGCCCAGATCAATTGGTTGCCTGAGCATATCAAGGACGGTCGCTTCGGTAACTTCCTGGAGTCCAACGTCGATTGGGCCCTCTCGCGCGACCGTTTCTGGGGGACGCCGCTGCCGATCTGGGTTTGCGATAAAACCGGGCAGATGGAAGCGATCGACAGCTACGAAGAACTGCTGCAAAAGCCTGGCCTGCAAGGGACCGAAGTCTGGCTGGCGGCGAAAAAGGCGAATCCCGAACTCGTCGATGATCTCAAAGTTCACAAGCCGTACATCGATGCCGTGACCTATCAATCGCCGTATGCCAAAGATGGCGTGATGAAGCGCGTCACCGAAGTCATCGACTGCTGGTACGACAGCGGCGCGATGCCTTTCGCGCAATGGGGCTATCCGCATCAAGGGCGTGAGCAATTCGCCGATCAATTCCCCGCCGACTTCATCAGCGAAGCCATCGATCAAACGCGCGGCTGGTTTTATAGCCAGTTGGCGATCAGCACGCTGCTGTTTGGTGAGCATGGTACGACGGTGGAGGGTTCGGGGGTCGGGGTTCAGGGTTCGGGAAAGACCATGGACCAAGTTGTTGAGTCCGTCGCTAAAACGCTAGGCGTCGATAGCGGACAACTCGATGTCAGCGCGTTGGCGAAAGAGACTGGCGCGGATGAGCTTGCGCGCGTCGAACAAGCCGCAATCATTGAACAAGACGGCACACGCACTCACTTTGAATACCCACATCCCTTTAAGAACTGCATCGTGTTGGGCTTGATGCTCGCCGAATGGTGGGAACCCAAAGATGGCGGCAAGGGAGTTTACTTGAGCGA
>JBGSHH010000843.1:0-2443 GCA_041752355.1 Pirellulaceae bacterium
GCGCTGGTGCAAACGATTGAACTGCTGGTGCATCAGGACGGGCTGTTGATGATCGCGCGAGAAGGGCGTGTCTTCACCGCCGATCATGGCTCGGCCATCATCTGTTAGTCGGGCGTAGAAGTACGGATCCGAACTCTCCCAAATCAGGCCATTGTTGGGCCAGCCAGCGAAGGAGGACATGGGTTCGCTGACCAGAGCGTAGGTGCTTTGTAAATCGCCGATGTGGGACGGCAAGAAGCGGTCGGTTTCGTATCCTGCGGCGAAGACGACTCGCTTGGCGAGGATGGAGCGCGTTTTATCGGATAAGTTGGCGCGAATTCCCGCCGATGATTCCTCGACTTCACAAACCTCGCAATTGCCATACGCTCGCAGACCGCCTTGCCTTGTTTGTTGAAATAGCTGTTGCGTCAATTGAAACGGATTGACTTGCGCGTTGCCTAGCGAAACGATCGCACCTGGCGCTTTGATGGTGGCGATCTCCGCGAGTTCGCGCCGTCCCAACCAGCGAACATCAAACCCGTAGTGCTGGCGGCATTCATATTCCGTTCGGACAGAGCGCTCGTGACGCTTCTTGGCTGCGAAATATAAGGAAGATTGTGAACTATAGCCGCAGGGCTGGGACATCTCGCTGGCCAGTGCTCCCAACGCTTCGATGGCCCACAGTCCACGCCGATACGCATGGACGGCGCGCGCCTCACCGACTTTCGGAATCAATTCGTGCAACGGCGTATCGATCTCGTACTGCAACAATCCGGTACTTGCCGCCGTACTACCAATGCCTGGATCGTGCTTGTCGACCAGCACCGTATCGACTCCCGCCTTAACGAGCAAATGCGCGACCAAGGCACCGGTGATGCCGCCACCGATCACTAATACTTCGCACTTGGTCGAGTCGCCGAAATCTGGGAAGGTCTGTCGGTCAGCGGATTGCGTTAGCCAAAACGAAGTGCCGGAGCGCAACTTGGACTGCTTATCATCGGTGGAGAGCATCATGGGTGGGTTCACTTACAAAACTAATGCCAATTACGTGCGCATTGCCGCGAGTGTCTGCCGAACATCTACGCCATCGTTTGGCTGCGCCACGTCCAGATTGGAAAAGTCTCCCCGCAACGATTTCAGCGCGTAACGCTCGTAGTCGATTTCCGTTGCGGTTCGAATACCCAGGCCACGCAGGAGCGGCAGGGGAGGGCACCAGCCTTGGACAGCATGTTGCAATAAGAAGCCAGCGACGATGGCGGGGAACGCAAACCACCTGCGATCGACGGTCGCGCCGAGGGTCAGGCCGATCAAGGTGACTGTGGCAGCATTGGCTTCCAACGTGCGCTCAATGTCCCACTCGTCCTCGAGTTCTCGCAAGCGGCGATCAATAGCCCCTCGTCCCGCTGCAGCGCAGCGCTCGATACTCTCTTGTGTACGCAGGCGAATTTCTTCATTCACTTCCGGTGAGGTATTCATGGGCACGCGTTCGAATGTCGAGGGGATCATCGTTCTTTCTCCTTAACCAATGCGTATTGCTGAGAGTCCCGTCGGGTGGAGAAATGGCAAATACGATGCCGAGATGGTTTCTTTCGCGAACAAAAATTCAACAGTGCGCTAAATCCGGTTATGATGTAGGCGTCAGGCCAGAGCTTTCGCGTTTCCCATACACAGACGCGGTCAACGAAAGAGCAAACCGGTCGCTCAAAGCGCAGCCCATGCCAGCATCCTCACCTTCATCTCGGCGCTGGTTCCAATTTCGCTTGCGGACATTGGCGCTGCTGGTATTGGTAGCCGCCGTGGGTTGCGGATGTTGGACCTACTGGCATGGCAAGCTTCGCGCGCGGCGAGTCGCCAGGGATTCGATTGTAAAATGGCAAGCGCAGCTGACAGCGCCGGACGATAGATGGATCGAACGAACGGGAGAGGATGCGATCCAATCGCTCCCTTGGTGGTGGAAGCTCGCTGGCGAGGAAGAATCCTACCGCCTGCAGGAGATTAGCTTCGATTTGCGTTCCTACGATGACGGTTTCGAGGAGGCGACCGACACTACTGACGACGACCTGGAGCTGCTCGCGCACTTTCCGGAAGTCGAAGTGCTGCGGCTGCCGCGTTGCCAAATCACGAATGATGGCCTGCGACGACTCGCAGCCTTGCCCAACGTGCGCATGCTCGACCTCTCCGGCAATGCCATTACGGATGAGGGCCTATACCACTTGCGCGACGTGTCGACCTTGGAAAGTCTGCATCTCGACGGAACGCAAATACATGGTGCCGGACTCGCGCGCTTGTCGTCGTGTGGGAATCTCACGAGTTTATCTCTTCTGAGAGTTGCGTTAGACGATGCCGAAGGCCTCAACCAACTTTCCTCGCTGGAGTCCTTATTCATCGATTCGGCAACGCTGCGAAGTATTGATTTGCACGGCCTGCCGAAATTGCAGACCCTTTACCTGAGCTTAAGTAGTGG
>JBGSHH010000844.1:0-1888 GCA_041752355.1 Pirellulaceae bacterium
TTCAAAGCTCCGCCGGCAGCCAGCTTAAAACCGCGGCTTAATGTGCGACCCAACATGCTCAATGTTGAACCATCGGTTCCCTCGTCGATCCAGGCCGCCGCGACTTGGCCGCTATCATTCATGGCGATCGAAACATCGGTCGTCTTGAAGGTTCCTGAGGAGATCTTTAGGGCGTCGGCAACTGGGTTCGCAAAGCGGTCGAAGGAACGGACGAAGGTGCCGTAATTGGTTCCACGAGCGACCCAGATCACCTGAAAATTCCCCACGCTGTCGCCGGCGATGACGGGAATGGTTTGGTCACCCTGCGTATCCTGGTGAATCTGGAATTCACCGCTGGCCGGGTTGCCGAGTGCGTCGTAGCGTCGACCGTAGACTCCGCCACCATCGCCATCTTGCCCAGCACTGACCCACACCACGACGAACGAACCATCGTCGGCCATCGTGACGCGTGGAAAACGCTGATCGTTTGCGGTTGTCGTGTTGATGCGGAATTCCTCGCCAAGCGGCGCGTGCGTGAGAAGATTGTAACGCCGACCGAAGATTCCAATCCCGCTGCCATCGCCTGTACTGCTTTCCCAAACCGCAACGTAAGAGTCCACCACGCCGTCGTCAGGCGTATAGCGCGAGGGGGCCGCCAATCGCGCGAAAATTTGCTCCCCCGAATAATTGGTATTGGCGAGGCGATAGTTCTCGAGCGGCGTGCCGCTTTGCGAAAACCGCCGCAAGATGATGGCGTTACCGCTGCCGTCCCACGAATCGTCGGAGTACGACAGCACAAACTCCTGATTGGGTAAAAAGACAGCATCGCCTTGCGTCTGAATGCCGTTATCGTTGTAGTTCGCCAGGAACGAGCCGCCGATAAAAGTGCCGTTGTTTTGCAGACGTCGCGGGCGTATCGCCCATCCGCTCGCGCCACCGGATACATTGTCCTGCATCACGACCAAAAAGTTGCCGTCGCGATCGACAGCAACCTTGTTGGGTTGTTGGCTGAGGTACGCGTTATCGCTGAGATAGAACTCGCTACCGAGCGGTTGGCCCGCGCTGTTGTAGAACCGGCCGAGTGCCGAATCAAACGATCCGTCTTGATTGATGCTGTCCCAGGCGAAGAGCGTCTTCCCCGTCGCATCGATTCCGACATTGGGGACGTACTGTTCGTTGGCAGCGTACTGATTGATCAAAAACGGCGCACTGACAGGCAGCAGGCCAGCGGCGGTCTTGGGCTGCAGCGTTGCGACTGCCGGCACGCCCACCTTCACGATCAGTACATCGCTGCTCGCGCTCACGCCATCGCTGACGGTCACGACGATGGGGAACTCGCCGGGCGTGTTGTAGGTATGGTTGAGATTGAAGGTCTTGTCGAGATTGAGCGTCAGCGGTTGCGGGCCGCTGCCGTCGCCGTAATCGACGGTAGCGGTGAATTGGTTTTGCGAGTCGTTGTCGGTGAAGTGGCCGGTCCACGTGAAAGGCGTGCCGGGCTGCGGGACCACGAACTTGCCGGCGCTGCCGGCGGCGTAGATGGATTGGATTTGCGAAGCGTCGAGGGCGCGATTGTAAAAGCTTGGCTCATCGATTAGACCGTCCATGTAACGCTCGAACGTCGGCAGCGTGTGTGAGCCGAAGCCAAGCGGGCCGTTTAGTCCACCGCTAATAATCACGCTGCCAACATTAAGTTCTGCTTCCAGCGCGCCATTGACATATCCTCGCAAGGTGCTGCCGTCCCAAACCATCGCCACATGGTGCCATTGACCAAACCCAAAGCTGTTCTGGCTGCGTACGAGATGCTGCACCGCATCGTTCCCGGAATTTACCTGAAACGTGAACTTGCCTTGATTGTTAGGGCCAAAGAGTTGCGCGCTGCTATTGAGGCTGGGATTGTAGAAAACGTATC
>JBGSHH010000845.1:0-4843 GCA_041752355.1 Pirellulaceae bacterium
TTAGCGATGATCGCCGCGCGATTGAAGCCCGCCGCACTGTGTACGAGAGCTATCGCCACTTCCCAGCGCCAAACGAAATCGGTAGCCGCTATCGATTCGAAGGCTCGCTGCCTACCGGCGCACTGCAAGGCATTGGTGCCAGTGGTGGCCGGGTTGCTGGTATCGCGCGCGTGGCACGCAACGTTCAAGAAGCGCTGCGCGTGGAAGCCGGAACCATTTTGATTTGTCCCTTCACCGAACCGGGGTGGACCGTCGTGCTGGACCGCGTTGCCGGAGTCGTGACGGAAACTGGCGGGCAGCTATCGCATGCCGCCGTGATCTGCCGCGAGTTTGGCATTCCGGCCGTGCTAGGCGTGGCGCGCGCCACCGAGCGCATTCGCGATGGCGCGCGCGTCGCCGTCGATGGCAGTGCGGGGCTCGTCACTTTGGATTGAGAGAACCGTCCAACTCTTGCTTCCATGACGCATAGAGATCACGGACGAAGTTCCGATTTGCATCAAGGTCGGCAAGTTTCCAGTCGGCCGTCTCCAGAGGCGATCGAAAATAGACATGCACCACGCCAGAACGAATCGCCAGGCCATCCCCTCCTAGCCAAGGTCCTGGATCTACCTCGTTGGCAATCTGAATGTAGATCGGCACGATCGGTGCCGCGAGATTCGTGGCCAAATGAAAGGCCCCCTTGTTGAACCGTCCAGTAACTTGCCCTTCAGGCGTTAGGAACACCGATTCACCGGTGCGACGCAACACGCGCTCGGCATTCTGAAAAATCCGCGTGCGCCGCTCGGGATACTTCTGCAACGCTGTCCAAAAAATGCCGATCATCCAGCCGATAAACCACAGTGGGAGAAACTTCCGCAAAAACCCACTCAGAAAGTAACGCGAGTTAGGTAACCCCAAGGCGATGATGACAAACATATCAAGCACCGACGTGTGATTCGAAATGAAGACCGTTTGACGATCGGCGAGACTCTGCTCGCGATGCACGACGACGCGCACGCCAAACAACCACAACGCCAGTTGTGACATGCCACGTACGAATGTCTCGGCATACAAGCGCCGCGCTCGAAAGAGCGTGAATACTCCGACGATGAACAGCACCACCGACCCCATGCCTACCACTAGCGCGCTCAGACCGATGGCCAGCCACATCCGACAATGGCTGAGTAGCGACGCCGGCGCTCGCGGTCTGCGCAAGTCAGGCCGGGTTGCACTCTCTGGGGTGACGCTCATGTCGGCCTCCGACAAATCACGGTCTGCATAGCCAGATTCAACTGACGCTCGAACAGCAGCACCGGAGAAAGTGCGATCTGTCCGGCAAAGTAAGGATAAATCGCACGGCCGAGGTTCAATCCCTTGCCTTGCAGAAACTTAAACGCCACGCCCGTAAACAAATAGAAGTACGATGGAAACGCGCCATACGGGAGATACTCAACCAGTTCTAAACCGGCGCGTGCGACAAACTTGAGCAGCATCTCCTTAGTAAAAAGAACCGTATGTTGCGGCGCTTGCAGGCCGGGCCAGCGCTCGTGGAACAGGCGATACGTAAGACTATCGAGTCGAGGAACTTCGATTATCAGTCGCCCCTGCGGCTTGAGAATGCGCCGCGCCGTAGCGAGTGTGCGAAAGGGATCATAATCGTGCTCCAGGAAGTGCCACATGGTCACCAGGTCGAAGGTGGAGTCCGCCAGATCTTGTTCGTAGAAGAGTCCTCTATGGAACTGGAATCGCTCGAAACTGGGCAAGTGTGTCAGATCCTTGAAGTCGACACCGGCTACTTGCGCGTGATAGCGCTGGGCAATTCGCGCGAGAAAGGTCCCCGCTCCGCAGCCCACATCCAGCACGTGGCTCTCGGGATCGAGCTTGATGTAGCGACTGATGAGCCGGTCCTTATCACGGTCGTGCTTGTCCATCGCGCGATTATAGAACCACGTCAACGGTCCCCAATTGGTCTTCTTGCGATGCGAAATGTATTCGCCGTCGTACCAATCCGGAATCTGTTCGATGCGGATGCGCGGTGTTTGGTACGCCAGACCGCAACCATTACAAGTGACGAAACGAAAGTTGCCGGGCTTGCCCGTCAAATCGTCCTGCGCCATCACCAGGTCGGTACAGGCCGACTCGCCACAGTAGTAGCAAGCGACCTGCTCGAATACAGACGCATCGGATAAGTGCGCGACAGACATCATGAGATTCCTTCGCCTGGCCAGCCAAAAAACAATGTACGACTAGTCCAAGCAATGACAATGCAGGTCAATAATACGGACTCCGCAAACATACAAATCCACGCGGAACGCCTGGCGCACAAACGCTGGTCGTGCAGTACTTCGACGATGCACAGCCCAAGATAGACGACCGCTAGCGAGGCGTATAGCGCCAGAGTGAACTCCGGACGCGCGCTGACGCTGAGTATCAAGCCGAATACTGGATACTTCAGTAGTATCACGTGATAGTTGGCAACCGGGCCTAGCGCTAAACGCTCTCGACGGACATACCACAGTGCCAATAGCGCGTGGAGTGCCGCCAAAAACGCCAGGGGCCACCACGTCGATTGCAATGCCAACACGATCATGTTGCTAGTGGCGATCAGGAGCAGCACCGCCAAGAACGGGCGAATGGATGGTGCCTGACAGAGCACGCGCCGCGGATCCTCCAAGCAGTCTTGCTTGCGATCGCACAAGTCGTCCCACAATCGAAACTCAATGATGAGCAATAAGGCCATGCCGAATCCAACTCCCAACTCACGCCGGGAGCTATAGCCACGCAAGAGTAGCGTCGGAGCGATCACCAATAACGGTAACGCCACCACCAGCCACGCGGGAAAGCGCGTCCGAAAGTAGTTCCAAAGCCAGTGACTAGTGAAGTTCGACAAGACCTTGATCTCCATCGACCGTCACCGATTGACCAGAGCGAATTCGTTGCGTGGCATCCACAATGCCGACGACAGTGGGCAAGCCGTATTCGCGTGCGAGGATGGCACCATGCGAGAGCATGCCACCGCGCTCAATGATTAGCCCTTGAATCAGCGGAAAGACAGGACCCCAGCCCGGATCCGTCTGCCTTGTGACGAGGATGTTCCCCTCCGCCAATCGCGCAAACTCGGTGATGTCGCTCAGTACCGCCGCCGTGGCTGTGGCCTTGCCGCCGCACACGCCCATCCCATTCAAGTGGGAGTTCTGCTCAGCATGCGTTGTCGTTCGTTTGCCAGCGCTCGCTGAGGGTTGCCAGTGCGCCCCTGTCGGTAGCGTGATGGTATCGGGGGGACGTTGGCGCGTCGCTTCGCTGTGCGCCGCTTGGCGTAGCGCGATCAGTTCGCGGCACTGTTCAGGATACATGCTTCCGCCAGCTACGAGCGACTCGAGTTCGTCCGCTGTCAAGAAGAAGACGTCCTCGGACCGTGCAATCAGACTTCGGTTTACCAGTCGCTCACCGATTTCCAAGGCGATCCGCCGCAAGCGACTATACAGCAACGCTTGCTTCAGACGTGCGCGCTCGCGACAGAGAATTGAACGCTGTGTCCACTTCAGCAAGCAACCAACAAGAAGCGACTTGCGTGGCCAAGGCAAGAACCAGACCAACCATCGTTTCCTCAGCTGCCTAAAGACATTCGCTGACTGCTCGATCCGCTCGGTCTCCTGCCGCTCCAGGCGTTGAGCAGGCGACTCGCCATCCAGTTCGGCATACGCCTGCAGAATCTCGATGAGTGCTTCAGGGCGGTCTTGAAAACTGGGAACCGTGAGCATTAACTCGCCTGAGCAACGAAATCCCCACGCTTCTATAAATTCGCGCACCTGTCTGTGGAAGGGAACCCACTCGGCGCTAAACTCTAATTCCTGCCAGACGTGGATACTGGTCTGGCTTGAGAATAAAGTTCGCAAACGTGCATTGGCACGAACCTGGCGCGACAGCTCCCACAGCTTTGCAGCTGGTATGCCACTGACGACATCTCGCAATCCCTTCAGCAACGAATTGTGCAGCGCCGCTTCGCCTGCGGCGGGAAACTCTCGATTGAGCAGACGCTTGAGCAGGCCATAGCTGAGCATGGCAGCCGCGTCGGCCAACGAGGCATTCACCCACTGATGGCAACGGATATCTAAGAAACCGCGCAGCTGAGCGAGGAGTTCATCAGGCGACTGCTGCGCCAGTTGTTCCGCACTACTCTGCTGCGCGAACCGGTCTACGGTCCGTTCAAAGCGTTGAACGCGCTTTGACAGAAACGCAAACTGCCAGACGTTGCGCAGCGCAATCCGTGTGACTTCCCAGGCCTGCTGGAGGCGACTCCTTGAGTAACCTTGCCATGTTAGTGGCGAGTCATCGGCGGCTACCTGTTCTGCCCCCACGAAGTTCCCGAAGGCTTCGCTCAGCAGGTCGCCAAACGGAGCCATGCGCAGCACCGCATAGATATTGGTGAGATTGTAGTAGAGCCTGCCACCTTGTACGCCCACGAGGTGGCGCAGCGGCTGCTCCATGGCTGCTACGCGCCGTCGCGACACACCCAGTTCCAGCCCGAGATTGCGAAAATAGCAATAGTATCCTTTGGTAACAATCGAATAGAGGAGTGGGCAGATAGGGTCGGGATAGTTCTCGTTGACATTGGCATTCGACCACACAACCGCAGGGCTGGTTTCCTTTGCCGTTGGCGTAACCCACCTTGTAATCGGTCGCGATTGCAGCAGGTAGATGCAACCTTCGCTGGTCATGGTCCATTCGATATCTTGCGGGCCACCGAACTGCTGTTCCAGCGCCATGCCATATTCTTTTAAGGACGCCAATTGCGCATGCGTGAGCGATGCATTGCTCGATTCCGATGGCAACGTGGGTTGGCAAGTCTGACCATTTCGCGAGA
>JBGSHH010000846.1:0-3709 GCA_041752355.1 Pirellulaceae bacterium
ACTTATCACGTGGGCGATTTGATCGACAGCTTACACGACAAGCTCACCACGCAAATCGCCCGCGCGCTGCAGCATGAGGCCCGTGTCACTAAGAACATCGATCCTTGCCAACAGAAGGCGGATTTTGAAGCACAAGGGCAACAGTTGACGATCGATTTTCTTAACCGTATTCCCGATTTGCGCCGCGTGTTGGCGACCGATGTGCAAGCCGCCTACAGTGGCGACCCTGCCTGCAAAAGCCAGGACGAAGTCATCTTTTGCTATCCGGGCCTGGATGCCGTGACCACACATCGCATTGCCCACGAACTGTTCAAGATGGGCGTGCCGTTCATTCCACGTATGATGGCCGAGTATTCACACCGCCAAACCGGCATCGATATCCATCCCGGCGCGACGATCGGCAATCACTTTTTCATTGATCACGGCACCGGTGTTGTGATCGGCGAGACTTGCAACATCGGCAACAATGTAAAGCTTTATCAAGGCGTGACGCTCGGCGCGCTCAGCTTCGCGACCGATTCCGATGGCAACCTCGTGCGTGGGCACAAGCGTCATCCAACGCTCGAAGATAACGTTGTGATCTACGCGAACGCCACCGTACTGGGCGGCAAGACCATCGTAGGACATCACAGCGTGATTGGTTCTAGCGTGTGGCTCACGCATAGCATCCAGCCGCACACCACGGTGGTGATGGAAAAGCCGAAACTCCGTATCCGCGAGGAACTACCCGAAGAATTGATGGCGGAGCTTAACTATCAGATTTAGCAATGGTTGTGGTTCGTGAGGTGTGCGCGGCACACCAGCATTCACACTTGGTGTGATACGCAAACCCTAAGCACGGCGAGAACGTCGGGCCAAGCCGAACATCGCGCCCACCGTGAGAAAGCCCCACGCGGTGCCGCTGATCGCAAAGCCAATGTAGAAGAGTAGGGGGCGATAACGAAAGATCACCCGATGCTCGCCCGCCGGGACCAGCACGCCGCGCAAGACGCGATCGGTCCGATAGATTGGCGTGTTCTGTCTTCTCTCTGAGTTGATATCGACGAGCTCTGCGGTCCAGCCTGATGCGTAGTAGTCGGCCAGGACGAGTAAGCGCTCTTGCCGGGTATTGACGAGAATATCGACGCGATTGTTCTCGTATCGCTCGATGCGACAGAACCCCGGTCCCGCGTCGAATCGAATTGTTCGCCGCGGCAGATGCGCGGCGAACTCGTCATGCTCGACGTAGACGATGCGAGTTCTGGCGGGGAATGGTTGCCGCGCATTCAATACGATGGCATTCTGCTTATGCACTTGCGATGGAAGAGAATTATTGCACGGCGGCAGCCCAATCGCGACACTTGGCAGGTAGGCACGTGTAGGAATCCGGCGATAGATCGGCGCAAATCCCACACTATTTGCGTCTGGGAATAAATCGGGAGTAAAGCGGAACCGACGATAGCCATCTAGTGCATACCGTTCGTGCCGCGTGCGATTCATGTTTTTAAAGTTTTGCTCCGACGTGAGCGCGTAAGTATCGAACGGTTCCAGTCCCGTGCTGGCGTCGACCATATTGATGCCGGCCACCAAATACCAACGCTCGTCAAACGCCGCACACTCCCACTGACTGAGTTGGTCGAGTCGTTGCTGGCTTGCAGGTGCCTCGTTGAAAAGACGTTCGAAAGCCAGCGTACTATTGCGCCCAAAGCGCGACGGCACCTCGCTGGTTGAAGTAACCTTGGCTTGAACATGCTCAATGGGAGGATCCCCCATGGAAGTGGAAATCAGCCAGCTATGTGCAATTGTCAATTCCAGCGCCGTCAAGCAGACGAGCAGCACGCCGACTGGCTTCCAGCGTTTTGCCCAGCCAATGAGACAACCGATCGCACAAGCGACCAAGGCCGTTTGTGCCAACGAATACGAAACGCCCCGTAGTGCGCCTGCCCCATCCAGCGGCCCAAAAGGAAACTCCGACGTTGCACCGGCGAGCCACGCCAACAAGGCAGGGCGGGTGAATTCGAGCATGGCAATTGCGCTCGCGCTGATCGCCGCAATCGTGCCAACGATCGGCAGTGACGCTCGTCGCTCACCGCGCGCAAACGCGTCCCAGCCCCGCGCCGCCAGTAGGCTCATCCCCAACGAAGCCAACACCATGAGTTTAGCCGGATAGCGAAACTGCACGTAACCTGGCAACAGCACGACCATGAACCAATACAGACCTCCCACCGGCGAACCAATCGCCTTGGTGTTTTCCGCACCGAGCGTGACCTCATGCATTAACCAACCAACACCATAGGCGCCGAGACTGCCTAGCAAACCCCAAACCGCCAGCCACGACAACCAACGCGTGCTGACCTCCACTTTCCTCCGCAGGCTAAACGTTCCCAGCGCCGCCAGCAGCGGCGCCAGTCCGAGATAGAGCGATGGCGTCCAAATGCGGCTTTCGGCTGGAATCGCACTCATCCAGCGTTGGTGAATGGGAAACATCTTGCCACCGATGTTGGGCCAGACGAACTCCAACCAACGCCAAGGCGCGACACTGAATTCATAAACTCGCTCGTGATGTGTTTGTTCAACGGGAGGGGCGAAGATCCCGCTGACGATATCGCCTTCAAGCGTCTTAATCGGCTCTCGTTGACGGGTGTTGACCTCGTAGAGATAGCTACCGGTTTCCCACACGCTACGGGGTAGATTGAACGCCGCCCTTTCGCTCCGCGCCGACCATTGCGCGCTAGGTAACACTTGAATCGCAGCGAGCAAGAGGGCAACCATCGCCGCCACTGCCAATAATCCCGCGCGAGATGCATCCACACATTGTGTGAGGGATCTCCAACTTCGTGCCACGACAGGAAGACGTGGAGCGAAAGCTGGTTGTGGCTTTCCACTTCTCTCTGGATCAAGCTCGCTCGCCTGTCGCTTTGCCTGTCGCCACAACAGCCAGGCATACAGCGCCGCGCCCAGTAACACGTGATACGCTAATTGCGGATCGCCACCCAGCGTCATCAAAGCCAGCACCACCGCCAATAGCACACTCCAGCGGTAGCTCCGCAGCGTCAACATGCGCTGCGTGGCGAGCGCGGCCAGCGGCAGCCAACTCGCACCTACTAGAAAGATCGGATTGCAGTATTGAAATAGTACATGTCCGCCGTAGGCGTAACTAATCGCGCCGGCGGCGGCGCCCACTTCCGATGCTCCCAAGCCGCGGGCAGCGAGATACAGAGACACCGCTGCTAGCAGCAGATGCGCGATGATGTACAGATTCAGGCGGGTTGTGAAGTCAACCGGCAGCGCAAACAGCAACTGCCCTGGGTAGAACAGACTGGCGGTGGGATCGGCATGAATCGGTTGACCGAAGCCGTCGAGCGAGTTCCAGAGCGGCGTTTCACCAGCCGCCCATTGGGCCGATGTCCATTGCCAGAGGGGGCGATAATAATGGATTACGTCGCGGAAATTGAATATCCGCTGCTCCCACAATACATCGCCCAATAGCCATACCAGCGGCGCAATTATCGCGAGCCAGAGTACGATTCGCGTGCGCATGAGGACAACGGGGCGAGAGTTACGCGGGAACTAAACAGTTCCATCGTAGATCAACGCCGTGCCGCAAGCGAGCGCGGACAGCGGCGTAAGGACTCGCCCTTCGTCGGTTCCAAACTAGGCAATCGCTCGGCGCAGGGCTGGGTACATCGCCAGGGCCCGACGCAGCGGCGAATCGATTTGCGGCTGCGAG
>JBGSHH010000847.1:0-5816 GCA_041752355.1 Pirellulaceae bacterium
GCAGCGTCAAAGACAAACCAACAACATCGAAACCGAAGAGACCGATCCTCTGCGCGAACTCATCCGCCTCACCATCCAAGGCGTCGCCGCCGGCCTCCGCACAACCGGGTGATGCTGTTTGATTTGCCACTTAGTGGATACACGCCAGACTCGCCACTGAATTTCTTCGCGAGACTCCACGCGGAGTACTTTGTGTTCATCACGCTCCGCGTGATGTCGTTTGATTTGCCATTTCATGGCTACTCGCCTGACTTGCCACCGGATCTCTTCGCGATACGCCACTTCGTAGCTTTTACGTTGGAGAATCACCAGGCATCACGCGGAGCGTGATGAGTACTTTGTGTTCATCACGCTCCGCGTGATGTCGTTTGATTTGCCATTTCACGGCTACACGCCAGACTCGCCATCGAATCTCTTCGCGAGACTCTACTTCGTAGCCAATCCGTTGGAGAATCGCCAGGCATCACGCGGAGCGTGATGAGTACTTTGTGCCATTTCACGGCTACTCGCCAGACTCACCACCGAATCTCTTCGCGAGCCTCCACTTTGTAGCCAATCCGTTGCAGAATCGCCGGGCATCACGCGGAGCGTGATGAGTACTATTGGGGGCCAGCATAGGTTCTCGGGCCGTACAACCGCTCGCGATACAAGGCCAGGCCGCGGAGTGCGTGATAGAGCGCTCCACATTCAAGCGGCGCTTTTTGCGTCTTGCGAAGTGTTTCGGTGAGATTGAGCGCCGCGCGACGCACCCAGTCTTCTTTGATCTCGTTATCGTCCATGGCAACAATCATAAACTCGAACTGATGCCCTGTGCTGTGCAGCTTGTCGCTGATTTCAATCGCTACGCCTGGTCGCAGAAAGAAGTTCGACGAGAGCGAACCATCGGCGTTTTGAAACTCGAAGCAACCTTGCTTGCATTGTTCGACCAGGTCCTCGGCCTGTTTCCAAACGCCTGTGATCGGCGCGCCTTCCTGTTTGCGTCGATTGTAAGCGTGCGTGATGCCGACCATGCGATGCGTTCCGCCGCACGCACTACTGGCAATCCCTTGCTTAAGTTCACTCTCCAGTAATTTATCGATGCTCCATTCTTGACCATCGGACGCGATCCACGTGTGCGTAGTGGGGCGATACTTGGTGAGCGTCATCAAGGTCCAGCTATATTCTTGATTGGGATTGCGCGGCACGTCGCGTTCGATCTGCGCGACCCAATCGTCGATCGTCCGTTCCTCGCCTTCGACCAGCACCTTCTCGTCGGCCGCGATGTCGCAATCCTGCAAATAGCCGAGCCATTGATCGGGATGCCCTTCGCCCACTTTGCTGCCGAGTTGTAGTTGGCTGCGCACACCGTAGCGCATCGTCTTCTCATCCAGCAAGTCGCCGCGCGTCAGCGTCCAGCCTTTCATCGTGCCGCCGGCCAGCGCGTAGTCGATGGCGCGGACGGTTTTGCCCTCGGCGTCGATCAACAAATCGCGCTCGTACGCCAGCGCACCGTGAATGATCTGCCAGGCGGCATGATCCTTGGTGTTCAAGCGACGGCGGTCATGGCCGAAATCCAACTCGCGGTCGATGCGCTCGCGCATGTCGTCGGCGGAAAGCGAAGCGGCCGCCAAAGGAGCGGTGTCCACGGCCGTTGGTCCGCAGCCCACCACCGGGAGCAACAACAGGCCAGCGAGTAAGTATCGTCGGGTCATGGGAATCAGACAGGCGGGAGGTGAGCGACGGCAGACTTTCGCTATTTTACGCAGTTTAAACCGATTGGATAACCCTTCGGCGGTGGCAAAGGGTGGGGTTCGGAAAATCTGCGAACAGAAGGAGAAATACTCGCCGCCTACGGGCGAACCTAGAATCTATACAGGCTATAGCATTTATGCCGCCGCGAAGATTACGTATCGCAAACGGCATACTTATTGCACATTAGTTGCCAGAATGGTCCGCAGGCTGTCGATTCGACATGTTGTGCGGCCGGCTCGGTTCTAGGGGGATTTTGTTCATGCCGTACTATTTCGATTTGAATATGCTGTTGTGGGTTGCTCCGGCGTTGATCCTGGCGATGGTGGCGCAATGGATGGTGAAGTCGGCCTACGCGCGGACGCGGGAAATGCCTGCGCGCTATTCCGGTGCGGCTGCGGCGCGCAAAATCTTGGACGCCGCCCATTTGCAAGATGTGGCTATCGAGCAGATCCCCGGCACGCTCAGCGATCACTACGATCCGCAGCATAAAGTGTTGCGGCTCAGCCAGGATATCTATCACGGTCGCTCGCTGGCGGCTGTCGGTATCGCCGCGCACGAAGCGGGTCATGCGCTGCAAGATGCCACGCGCTATCCGCTCATGGCGGTGCGCAATTTGGCGGTGCCGTTGGCGAATTATGGCAGTTCATTCGGCGGTATCTTGCTAATGGCGGGACTGGTGATCGGTTTGAAACCGTTGGCGATCGTCGGGCTCGTCTTGTTCGCAGGCGTGGCCGTGTTTCAACTGGTGAACTTGCCGGTTGAATTCAACGCCAGTAGCC
Source organism: Pirellulaceae bacterium (assembly GCA_041752355.1). Taxonomy (GTDB): domain Bacteria; phylum Planctomycetota; class Planctomycetia; order Pirellulales; family Pirellulaceae; genus JAEZGD01. Next base: position 2,511 of record JBGSHH010000847.1, read on the forward strand.
GCGCGAAGCAATTGCTGATCGAGGAAGGGATCATCGACGACCGCGAATTGCCGGAGATTCGGCGCGTGCTCAATGCCGCGGCGCTGACTTACGTCGCCGCCACGCTACAGTCGGTACTGGCGCTGCTTTATTACGCCAGTTTGGTGCTCGGCGGAAATCGTCGCGATTGATCGCGTGTTCTTCGTATTCGCTGGCGATTTGGACTGTTGGGGAGAGGTCGGATGGGCCTCGCTGACGCGTCGGATTGGTACAATGCCTCGCTGACGAGTCGGGTTGGTATCGGAGGAATTCGCATGACGGAATCACGTGTTGCTACCGTTCGACCGGTGAGCGATGAACAAGCCAGCGGCAAAGTCGCGGAGATCTTCGCCGATATTAAGCAGACGAAACAGATTCCTTTCGTTCCCAATCTGTGGCGCGTGCTGGCGACCAATCCGACGCAACTCGAAATGGTATGGAACGCGCTCAAGCCGCTGATGCATCCCGAAGCGGTCGGGCGGGAATCGCCGCTGGATGCTAACACGCGCGAGATTATCGCCATCGCGGTTTCGGCCACCAATGGCTGTTCGTACTGCGTCAATTCACACACTGCCGCGCTGCGAAAACTGGGCCTTTCCACGGCCGCGCTCGGCGAAGTCCTGGCGATCGTGGGGCTTTTCAATATGACCAACGCCTTGGCCAATGGCTATCAGGTCGAGCCCGATGTGCTCCCTTCGCTGGACGAAAAGTAATCGTTCACTAGTTTCGCTAGTTTGCGCTCGCTAGCCGTCGCATGGTTGACCCGGTCGCGCAGGTCGTCGATCATTTTAGGTAGCAACATTCGCTCGTATTCGCATGACTCCCAGGAGGCGACTCGCCATGCACGAAGATTTACTCAGCTTGCTCCCCAAGTCCGACTTCACTCGTCGAGGTTTCGTCGTCACCACGCTGGCCACCGGCTTTGCGCTGGCGGTGCAACCGGTCTCGGCCGAGACGATCACCACCGACGCCAAAGGCTTGCAAGCAGGCGAGGTCAAGATTCCGACCAAAGATGGCGAAATGCCTGCCTATCGCGCCGCGCCGGAAAAGGGCGACTCTTTCCCGACGGTGCTCGTGGTGCAAGAGATTTTTGGCGTCCACGAACACATCAAAGATCTCTGCCGCCGCCTGGCCAAAGCTGGCTATCTGGCGATCGCGCCGGAGTTATACGCGCGACAGGGCGATGTCTCGAAGTTGACCGATATTCAGAAGATCATTGGCGAAGTCGTTTCCAAAGTTCCCGATGCGCAGGTCATGTCTGACCTCGATGCCACCGTGGCGTGGGCGAAAAAGTCCGGCCAAGGCGATACCTCGAAGTTGGCGGTCACAGGCTTCTGTTGGGGAGGTCGCATCGTGTGGCTTTATGCCGCGCACAATCCCGACCTGAAAGCGGGGGTGGCGTGGTATGGGCGGCTGGTCGGTGCCGCCGATGAATTGCATCCCAAGCATCCCGTCGATGTAGTCGCCGATTTGAAAGCGCCGGTGCTAGGTCTGTATGGTGGCGCCGATATGGGCATTCCTGTCGAGACGGTCGAGCAAATGAAGAAGGCGCTCAAGGACGCCAAGAAGCCAGGCGAGATCGTGCTCTATCCCGATACGCCGCACGGCTTCAACGCCGACTATCGCCCCAGCTATCGCAAGGACAAAGCGGACGATGGTTGGAAGCGGATGCTCGAATGGTTCAAGACCAACGGCGTGGCCTGATGCTGTTGTTCTAAACCTTTTGGGAAACGTGCTATGCTCACTCGAATGTTCGCCTTGGCGCTGGTGTGCTGTTCGCTCTGTGTCACACTGCTCGCGGCGGAGCCAGAGCCGAAGGTGCAGCGCTATCTCTATGTTGTCACGCCAGGTGTGCGCGATTTGCTGGAGTTCGGCGGCGCTGGCATTCTCGTGTTCGACATGGATCGCGATCACAAGTTCGTGAATCGCATCGCCACGCCTGCCAGTCGCGAGACCAAGCCGGACAACATCAAGGGCGTTTGCGCCTGTGCTGCGACCGACCGGCTCTATTACACCACGCGCTCCAAGCTGTACTGCTTGGAGCTATCGACCGCCAACCCGCTCTGGGATAAGACGCTCGCAGGCGGGACCGATCGGATGTCGATCACGCCGGACGGCAAGGTGTTGTATGTTCCTTCGTTCGAGAAAGACACCTGGAACATTGTCGATGGCGCCACCGGCGACGTGCTGGCCACCGTCGAGCCTAAAAGCGGCGCACATAATACCGTCGTCAGCCGCGATGGCCAACGGATGTATCTGGGCGGTTTGCGTTCGCCGATCCTGTTCGTCGCCGATACCAAGACGCACAAGCTCATTCAAGAAGTCGGTCCCTTCGCCGGAGCGGTTCGTCCCTTCACGATCAATGGCGAGCGCACGCGGGCGTATATTTGCGTCAACGATCTGCTCGGCTTTGAAATCGGCGACTTAACCACGGGCGAGAAACTGCACCGCGTGGAAGTGGCGGGCTTTAAGCGCGGCCCTGTGGCGCGGCACGGCTGCCCCAGCCATGGCATCGGCCTGACGCCTGACGAAAAAGAGGTTTGGGTCGTCGATGCCTTCAACAAGCAGTTGCATGTGTTCGACAACACGCTGGAACCACCCACGCAAACAAAATCGATTGCGTTGCGCGATGAACCAGGCTGGGTCACGTTCAGTCTCGATGGCAAGCTGGCCTATCCTTCGACAGGCGAGGTGATCGACACCGCGACGAAGAAGATCCTGACCCAATTAACGGACGAAGAAGGACGCGCCGTCAGCAGTGAGAAATTGTTGGAGATCGACTTTGTGAATGGCCAGCCGGTCGCCAATGGAGACCAGTTTGGCGTGGGACGGGTGAGGAAGTAGTCTGTCATCGCGTTCAGCAACCACGCTGGTCTGCTGGCGGGAGGTCCTGAGGTTGCTCGTTCAACAAAGCGCGAATGCGATACGTGCGACGCTTGACGTCGTGTCCCACCGCGGCACCCGCCAGGCCCCCGACGACCACCAGGAGGGCGATGATGAACCAAGGCGCTGCGACCGCTTTCGCCAGCCCGCCAGCGAGCATGGCGAAGACCACACCAACATTGAGCTCCGCAAAGCGCAGCTTATTCTCCGCCTTGGAAGTTCGCCGCCGATACCACGGAGTTCCCGGTGGCGAAGGATATTGCAATTCGCGCGGGTTCACGAAGAGCAGCGGCACATACAGCATCATCAACAGAGCGCTGAACAGCCAGATGCACGTTCCGATCCAATTGGCAGTTCTGGGATCGGCCAGGATCGGCGTCAGTGCCAGCGCACTGGCGACGCCGA
>JBGSHH010000848.1:0-5368 GCA_041752355.1 Pirellulaceae bacterium
TCTAAAACTACCATCGCCGCACCTTCACCCAGTACGAAGCCATCGCGCAGTCGATCGAATGGACGCGAAGCCTTTGTCGGTTCGTCGTTGCTTGTCGAAAGTGCGGTAAGCAGATTGAAGCCCGTCACACCGAAGGGATGAATCATGCTATGTGTGCCGCCCGACAGCATCACGTCGGCATCGCCACGACGAATGATCTCACTCGCCTCGCCGACCGCCTGACTGCTGGCGGCGCAGGCGGTAAGGCAATTTGCGTTGGGGCCTTGAGCGTTAAACATGCTGGCCAACACGCCCGCGGGAATATTTGGCTCTTGTTCGAGTTCCTGCATTGGGTTGAGTGTTGCAAGCCCGCACTTGGTAAACTTCGCCAAGTCGAGCTTGTCCCCGTCCAGCGCGGCCGTCATCATGCGTGTGAACGCCATGAAATCTTGGGTACCTTCTCCGCTGCCCAGATAGACACCAAACCGAGATGGGTCGAGTTTGCCATCGTCGAGAATCCCTGAGGACGCCACGGCTTGCTTGGCGGCTCCGGCGGCGAATTTTGTATGCCGCCCACGATATTTCCAGAGTTCAGGGTCTTCACCGGTTTGCGTAATATCCCAGTTCTTCACTTCAGCAGAAATCTTCGTGGGAAAATTGCTAGCGTCGAAAATCGTGGTGTAGCCGACGCCAGACCTCCCCTCCTTCAGCGCGGACCAAACGGTCTCCACGTTATGCCCTAGAGGATTGATCGAACCAATGCCCGTAATGACCACGCGACGTCTCATGAAACTATCCACCGCAAACAAAGAATCGAAAACTCAAACCTAACCTCACATTATAATGAGCCGGGAGCCGCGAGGTGAGGGCGGAATGTTTCGGTCGGGTGGGATGTGGCCGCAGATTACGGTGCATCAGCGCAACGGTCGTATGCGGAAGCACTTACGTTGCCTAGGGCTGGTCGACTGACAGAGTTTTGCCACTCCGTTGGCCACTAACTGTTCTCGGAGCGATCGCCCATCGCCACGAACAGGCAACCAGCGATGAACGCTCCGGGGGCGATGCGTCGACACCAAACAACTTCCACATGCACTTCGACGCAGGCGGCCAGCGTCAGTGAGTATCGTTCGCCTGGGTACATCTGAGCGCCATGAATAAACCGCACTCCGCCCCGCGCCAAATCGCGCAGCCAAACATCTTGCGTTCCCATTTGGCTTTCCCGAACGGCATAGGTGAACACGGGCTTCAGCAAACATTTGTCGTCGGCTTTGACGCGAGGAAAGCGACGCCCATCGTTCCAGGTGGCGCTAGAGCAACGGCGACGGAGGAGTTCGTCGCTCAACTCCGGCAGTGGAACATGCGCGACGAGGTTTGTTGCGAGTGAGTTACTCATGCGGTCAGGACCTCCACCCACAGCGAGTATAGCTCCCGATCAAAATGCCCAGCTTCTTTGCTCATTAACTGTAGCGCAGCGCCGGCAAGGCCTGATTCGCGATAGGGGCGATTGGCGGTTAAGGCATCGAATACATCAACAATGGCGCAGATCTTCGCCCAGAGGTGTATCTCGTCTCCCATCACACCAACCGGATAGCCTTGACCGTTGGTCCATTCATGATGTTGATAGGTCATCATGAGTTGGCCCCAATGAAGCTGCTTCATGGCCGCCAGCTCGCGGAAGCCGATCGTGGGATGCTGGCGGATCACTTCACGCTCGCGGTCGTCCAGCTTGCCGGGCTTGCGGAGGATATGGCTGGGGATTTGACGTTTGCCAATGTCGTGTAGAAGACCGCCTGTCGTCAATAGTTTCAGTTCGTCGTCGGGAACACCAATCCGTTTGGCGAGAGTGGCCGCGTAGATCGAGACGTTGCAGGAGTGTTGAAAGGTACAGCGATCGTGGCCGAGCAGGTCGACGACACGACTAACAGCGAAGTCGTCGCGATTAATCGCTTGCAGGATTTTGCTGGCGATCGTCTCGGAGGCCGCAATCATCGGCGCGACGCTGCTGGCGCGCAAGGCCGTCTCGAAGGCATCGCGATGTTGTTCTGCGGTAAGTGTGACGTGCGTGGCGGGATCATCCGGCGGTTTCGCCGCGGCGACACTGACCGATTGCTTGAATTTGCGCTCATCCTCCGTGCGCAAATACAGAAAACGCACGTTTCGTTTGCGCAAGGTGTTAAAATCGGCCACCGGTAGCTCACTGCCGGCCTTCCGGTAGAGCAGTTTTTGGGAGGTGGTGGGATGCTGGATGTAGACATTGCAGTTCAACTCCGATAAACCAATCAAAATGGCGATTGGAACGGCGAAGTACTGATTATCTCGTTGAGATGCGGCCACATCGCGCGTGGCGTCACCATTCAAGGTTGTGCTCGACATGTTGCCAAACCGTCACGCCTGCGGATCGTTGAAAGTCGTTGTTGAGTTTCCCTAGATATAGCTACCTCATTATTCGCACCCGCAGAGCGGATTCATTTAGTGTTCAGCTGCGAAGGCGCGATCTGCAACAATCGATCCGAGAATGACGAATATCCCAGTCAATCCATTCTTGGACCACTGCCGTCACCCATGTGCCAGGTTAGTTGGGGAGTATCGCCGCCGTAGTATTCGGACGAACACGCAAACGGAAAGTGCTATAATTCCGCGATGGCCGTTCCATCTATGGAAGTTCGTTGTTTGTCGCCTGCGGACGATCTAGCGAGAATTGCCGCGCTCGTGCGCGCTGCCTACGCGCCCCATAAAAGCATCGGCCTCCGCTATTGGGGAACTCACCAGACGGAGGAAGATACTGCGACGCGATTTGCATCCGGCACCGGCATCGTGATGCTGGAAAAAGGCGAATATGTGGGCACCGTCATTGTACGACCGCCGCAACCCAACTCGCCTGTGCGGCTGTATCGCGACCCCACCGTGTGGTCGATCTCACAATTCTGCGTTTCGCCCCAACACCAAGGGCGCGGTTAAGGCAAGCTTTTGCACGCGCAGGCGATATCTTTGGCGGCGGCCGCCGGTGCGAAGATTATGGCGCTCGATACGGCCGCGCCGGCCACCGCACTCATTGCCATGTATGTATCGTGGGGCTACCGAATCGTTGACCAATGTGATTGGCGACCATTCACGAATTATGAAAGTGTGGTGATGTCGCTAGACCTCGCGGACGTGGCGCGACGGTAGAATGACAACGTTGCGATACTCACAACCACTCGTATTCGGGAGCCCCCAGAAATGACTCGAACATTGCTAGTCGACAGTCGTGCGATCGCCTTCGCCCTCGTGATCTTAGGAGCAATCACTAACGTGGCTTCTGCCCAGACACCGTTGCCAGGCGGATATGAGATCAATTTGTTGGATGGTTACAAACACGAACCGTTGCAAGGGATCGATAGCATCGTCGGCAAGCTTGTGAAAAAGGACGGTCCGCAAATTCAGTTTGAAATCGGAAGGATTTCCGAAGGAGGCTTGCGTCTGGGGGGCGATTACGTCAATCAGGCGCAGCGCGTTCCCGAGGCCGACCGTCTCTGGCTCAAGGAACAGCGAACTGGAGGTCGCACGATTCACGCGGCCTATACGAAAGATCTGCGTTTGATCGTCAGTTCAACAGGGGCCGCCGAGGGTGCCAACTTCTCCACCATCGCCAAGACGCCTGAGGACGTCGCCGACGTGCTGCTGATGGTTCTTACGTTGAACGAGCCCCGGAAGGAAAAATAATGCATTGCGAATGGTTCTCTCGGAACTAGGTTCGCAAAAAATCTTGGGCGACTGTCGATTCCGTTTCGGATTATTCGACTACTTCGTGTCATGTCATCCTTGGGCGTACGTTCGCCCGAGTAACCATTCTCTGTTTTGAAGGAGACGAAGATGATTCGAAGCATTCTGATGTGTGGATTGATGCTGCTCGCTACGCAGGCAAGTTTTGCTGACGAGAAGACCGCCAGTGCGCCTAAAGCACCTTCCAATGCCAACCTGGAGAAGATGACCAGGTTGGTGGGAACCTGGGTGGCAGCGGATGAGAACAACAAGCCGACCGACCAGATCGTTTCGGTCATCAAACTGACAGCTGGCGGAAGCGCGGTTCACGAAACGCTGTTTCCGGGGCAAGATCACGAGATGGTTTCGATCTATACCGTCGATGGTTCCGACCTAGTCATGACGCACTATTGCATGCTAGGCAATCAACCGCGCATGAAGGCCGATCCAAAATCGCCAGCCAATCAAATTCACTTTGTTTTCGATGGCGGTTCTAATCTGGACCCGAAGAAGGACAAGCACATGCATGGTGCCAGATTAACCATCGTGGACGCCGATCACATTGAGATCGAAGGCGAAGGTTGGGAGGATGGCAAGCCAACTCACGAGATGTGCGGGAAGATGAAACTCATCCGCAAGAAGTAGTCGCAAATTGTCGCCCGAACCGCGTCGTGGCGGTGGAGAGGTTGCAAAGCTGGCAATCTCTCCTCATCTCCAGTACACCGGACCAAACACTCTTCGTAATAGATCTCGGCAGCCCGAGGTGCCGCAAGTGGTTTTCAAGACACACGTTAAGTAGTTCGCGTAAGTTCCGCTAGTGTCGAGCAGAAAGAACAATCGTGTCCGCGTAGCTTTATGCAAGCCAACCGCTAGACTCGGGCTAAACCTTCAGAAGCCCTGTTCCACGGATGATGCTCGCGGGCAGCTTCGCTGCTTACTCCCACCACTGCGCCCGAGTTGCTACCGTGGCTCCACCAGCGCCTCGAAGCCCGAGACGACATCGAACAGTTCCTCGTCGATGCCACTTTGGCGTAGGCGATGAAATGTCTTGTTGAGGTTCTCCAGCAATTCATTTATGTTTTTGTCGGCGCGTTGCATTGCCGCCAGACGGCTCGCGTTTTCGCTCGCGAGGGATTCCGCGCACGCCCGGAAGAGCGAGACGAAAAGATATCCACGGATGAGCGCTCGCAAGGTCGCGGTGCCGCCACCCATGATCTCGGGCAAGTTTTTTGTCGGCCAGGGAAGTTCGGCTAGCTTGCGTCGCCAATTGTCGTCCAGAGGTAGCAGTCGCTGACTAACGGGTGCATAAGCCGCTCCGGACGTGGGGCGATTGTAGAACAGGTAGAGTTCGGCGACTTCCCCCTCGTTGTGGCGTGTCTCACTCTCCACAAGAATCTTCCCAACGAGCGGGGTGATGGCCTTGACGGAGCTTGGCACGGCGAAGAGTCCTATCAGCGGCAGTCCCGCGTCCGCCAGGCGTGCATGTACACGTTCACCAACGGCCCAGACCTTGGGTTTACCCGGCAGAGCCGCCAGTGTCTTGACCGCATAATCGGCAACCACATCATTAAACTGGCCCACCAGTCCCTGGTCTGAACCGAACACAACCGCGCCAATTGCGCCCGCACCTGTTTGTCGTTTCTGTTCA
>JBGSHH010000849.1:0-7514 GCA_041752355.1 Pirellulaceae bacterium
GACGCATACACGAGGAACGCAACATGACACACGGATGGTGGAAACTTTTCGCAGGCTTGGCCGCTTCACTGGCAATCGCACTTGGCGCGTTGAGTCAGGAAGATTCACGTAGGATGGATCTCCCAATCCGTCCAGTGAGTGGCGAGGCACGAGAGGCAAGAGGCGAGATCATTGCTACTCGTCCCCCATACCGTGCCACTGTTTTCTCCTTGAGCGGGACGGATTTGGAACTCCATCCTACAAGTCACGAGCAAATCGATCGCGCTGTTCTTCCCTGCCAATACACTTCCCCTGCGGCACCGCGCCCGATCAATGGCGTGGAATGCAACGACCAATGTCAACTCGGTTGTGGGGAAGCGAAGTGGGACGCCTGGAAGCCGATCCCGTGGCAAGTTTTCGCCCAAGGCGAGTATGTTGGCCCGGCGCGTCCGCAACATGTGCCGGAATACCGCTTGCGCGTCGACGATCAATTGCAATTTGTCTACCGCTTGACTCGCGAGGAGTCGAGCACGCCCTATGAATTGAACGTCGGCGACGTCATCAAAGTCGAATCGCTGACGGATCCATTGCTTGATCGCGAATTGGTGATTCAACCCGATGGCAGTGTGACCTTGCGATTGCTGGGACAGATTCGCGCCGCCGATCGCACAACCGAGCAATTACGGGAAATGCTGGAAGCGAAGTACAAACAGTTCTACAAAGTGCCCGCCATCTCCGTCACGCCGATCAAGGTGAACACGCGTTTGGAAGACTTGCGGGCCGCCGTCGATGCTCGAGCGGGTGCTGGCGGTCAGTTTCGCGACGCGCGTGTCACACCTGAAGGAACCATCCAACTCCCTGGCATCGGCTCGGTTCCCGCGCAAGGTTTGACGCTCGATGAATTGAAGCAGGAAATCGATGAACGCTATGGCCAGTTCGTGGGCGGGATTGAAGTCACGCCGGTGCTGACGCAACGCGCGCCGCGGTATGTGTTCGTCGTGGGCGAAGTGCGCACGCCTGGACGCTTCGCCTTGGAAGGCCCGACAACCGTCATGCAATCGATCGCGCTCGCTGGCGGTTGGAACAATGGTGGCAATCTCCGTGAGATCGTCGTGTTCCGTCGCGGTGATGATTGGCAATTGCAGGCGACACGACTCGATTTGCGCGGTGCGTTGATCGGCAAGCGTCCTTGCCCCGCCGATGAGATTTGGCTGCGCGATAGCGATCTGGTGGTGGTCCCCAAGAGCGCGATCCTGCTAACGGACGACTTTATCGAATTGGTCTTCACCCGTGGAATCTACGGCGTTGTACCGTTTTCGACATCCGCAACGTACTCCCGCACGACGCTCCTGCCCTAAGGCGGTTCGGTGGAGGACGGAGAGCCATCCTAAGAAGCAGACTCCGCCTAACCGGAATAACTCAACACACACCTCAGCTCTTGCCGATAGTAGGCCGGAAGGCAGCCTTGCGCTGCTTGCTTTTCTCCATACACCGCCAAGGGCGAGGAATAGCCATGATCTGGCTGCGGAGCAGAACGCTGCCGCTGGCGCTAGCAATGCTTGGATCGGTCGCGAATGTCGCGAAGTCCGAGGAGCTGAAACAGCTCGACTGGCCCAGCCGCATTATCGAACAACAAGCCGACTCGACCGAGCAAAAGCCACCGGTGGTGAGCTCGCTCGGCTTGCATCCCGCCGGAGGCCTGCTAGCTTCCGCAGGGGACGATCACATCGTGCGCATTTGGGATCTGCACAAAGGTAACATCGTGCAACGCTTGCATGGTCACACCGACTGGGTGCGGACCATCGCGTATAGCCCCAAAGGGGAATTGCTGGCATCCGCTGGTAACGACAAGCAAATCCTCTTCTGGAATGCGCTGACCGGCGAAAAAGTGCAACTCTTCGCCGAACATCCGCAAGCCATCACCAAGCTTGCCTTCAGCCACGACGGCCGCTGGCTGGCGGTTGTGGGCTTTGAAGAGCAGGTCCGCGTCTACGACGTCGAAACAGGCAAAGTGGCGTACGAACTCACCGGTCCTTGCAATGATCTGAGCGCGCTCTGCTTCAGTCCCGACGATCGCTATCTGGCCGTCGGTGGTCGCAATGGCCAGATGCGTGTCTGGAGCATGGAGAAGGGCGAGGTTGCGGTCGATGATCGCGAACATACGCAGCGCATCCGCACCATCGAGTTCTCACCAGACGGCATGTTGCTGGTGAGTTGCGGCGATGATCGACAGGTGATCGTGCGCCCGCTCAAGGAAGGGGCTAAATCCTTCGCGCTTCCCCGTCGGGCTGCCAAGATCATGGCGATGACGTTCTATGGCGATGCTTTGTTGGCCACGGCTGGTAGCGATAACTTGATTCATCTGTGGGACCTCGGCACACAGCAGGAAGTCGGTCGATTGACAGGGCACACCGGCACGATTGCGGCGCTCGCCTATCGCGACAATACCCTGATTTCCGCCGGCTTTGACACGACCGTCCGCGTTTGGAAGATCGACGCCAAAGTCGCCGAACAGCCTGCGTTTGGAACGCCCCGTCTGGGCACGCGCCCCGAGACGACAGAATCGGAAAACATCTACGGTCGCTAAGCGCACGAGGCGCGCACGTCGCGTTCGGTTCACGGAACGAGCCAAACGCCAGGGAAGAGTCGGATAACAGCACGGAGGTGGATCGTGGGTTTGTGGAATGCACTTAGCAGCTTGCGCCGTCGCTGGTTCAACGGTCACAAACATCTCGTACGTCGCGAACTGGAAATCGGCTCGCGTCGTTGCCGCTTTGAAGTCATGGAAGAACGGCGCGTATTCAACGCCGACCCCTTGCACGTTGGTGTGGTCTACATCGAAGACGACAGCGGCACCGACAATGCAGGTGATACGTTTGAAGTCACCTTCACCGGCGGCGCGCCTGGCACGCAACTCACGCGTCTAGTCATCGATGGCAACAAGGGAGGCGTCCCCGGCTATCAAGTGGGCGACATGTTCTTCGACACCGTCGAAGGGGAACTCGGCGCTGATCACGCCTCGCCATTCAAGATCATCTCGCAAAATGGCATTCAAAATGTGAAGGCCACGGTGGTCGATGGCGGCATGCAATTGATTTTGGAATTTCAAGGGTTTGACGTCGGCGAAAAACTGCGTTTCACCATCGATGTGGATGAAGTACAGGAAGCATGGACCCCAGGTAGCACCGACTACGCCCACATCAACGAAGGAATCGATCCGATCGCCTCGGGCGTCGAATTCCAAGGCTCGAAGTTGACGGCCGATTTCGTCGCGCCCCACTATCAAAACGCGACGGGCTCCGCCGAATTCCGCAATGTTTACGATAACAACTTCGCCGGCAAGAACCTCGATCTGCCGGCGGACAACTTCAACGGCCAGCGCGATCGTAGCACAGGCGGCGTCGCTAGTTTGCAGCAAGTTCCCAAGCCGGTCACCATCGCTGGCACCGTCTACCACGACGTGAATCTCGATGTTCAGCAAAACAATGGCGAGCAAGGGATCGGCAGTGTCACGCTAGCGTTGTGGAAGAAGGACGCCAGTGGAAACTTCGTCTTCACAGGCAACACCACCACGACCAACGCGCAAGGTGATTACCTGTTCGGGGAAAACCTGAACCTCATGCCGGGCACTTATCAAGTCCGCGAGACGCAGCCCACTGGTTACTTCAGTGTGGGCGCAGCGCCCGGAACCGTAGAGGGCATCGCGACTGGCAACTTGCTCGGCGGCGACAAAGACATTCTTACCGAAATCTCGATTCCTTTAGGCGATACCGACGCCATCGACTACGATTTCGCCGAAGCGCAGCCTGCCGCAATTAGTGGCTATGTCTATGCCGATCGCAATAATAACGGCCTCAAAGAAACTGGCGAGCCCGGCATCGGCGGCGTCACGATTCAAGTCATTCCGCTCAACACGATCGCTGCGCAAAGCACGATCACCATCACCACCGACGCTAACGGCTTCTATCAAGCCACAGGTCTGGTTCCCGGCACCTATCGCGTCGTGGAAGTGGTGCAACCCGCCAACTATATCGATGGTCTCGATACGCCGGGCACGGTTAACGGCACGCCGCGCGGCACGGTCGTCAATCCCGGCGATAGCCTGGAGAACATCTTGCTCGGCGGCGGTCAGGCAGGCATCAACTACAACTTCGGCGAAATCGAGCCCGGTTCGATCAGCGGTGTCGTTCATCTCACGGATAAGTACGGCAATTGCTTCAGCGAGGAAGCCCTCAATCGTCCGCTGGCTGGCGTCACGGTGATGCTGCGCGACGCGCAAGGCAACATCCTCAAGACCACCACGACCAACGACAAAGGCGAGTACAAGTTCGACAATTTGATGCCTGGCACCTACATCGTGCAGGAAGTCACGCCAGACGGCCTCATCGATGGTGGCGATCACGTCGGCACGATCAACGGCACAAAAGTCGGCGCGCTCACCGCTAACGATGTCATCGGCGGCATCACGCTCACGGCCGGCGCTCACGGCGTGCACTACGACTTCTGCGAACATGAACCATCCCAACTCTGCGGCAACGTCTACTACGATGCCAACAACAACGGCATCTTTGAAACCACCGAAGTCGGCATCGCTGGCGCGACCGTAAAGCTCTACGACGACCATGGCGTCCTCATCGCCACGCAAATCACCGATGCCAACGGCCACTATTGCTTCAAGGACATCGTTGCCGGCAACTATCGTATCGTCGAAGAGCAACCAACCGGCTACCTCGATGGCCTGGACACGCCTGGCGATCTCGGCGGCACCGCGACCAACCCTGGCGACGAGATCAATCAGATCACCGTCTACTGGGGCGATCATGGCGAGCACTACAACTTCGGCGAACTGAAAGCCAGTAGCATCGCCGGTTTGGTTTACGTCGATCCTAATGGCAACTGTGTTTACGACATCGGCGAGCTTCCGATTGCCGGCGTCACGGTGCGACTGTTCGATGCCGATGGCAACCTCGTCGCCACCACACTCACCGATAGCCAAGGTAAATACAAGTTCGATAACTTGCGCCCCGGCACCTACACCGTGCAAGAGTCGCAACCTGTCGGCTACTTGCAAGGGGGCCAGACTGCCGGCTCCGGGGGCGGCGATGATAGCCAGCAGGACGTTATCCGCACGATTCCCATCCCCTCAGGCGTGCAACTCGTCGACTACAACTTCTGCGAAATTCCGCCTGCAAGTTTGGCCGGCTTCGTCTTCAGCGATCCCAACGAGGACTGCACCTATAGTGAAGGGGACGCTCCGCTGGCCAACGTGCGGATCGATCTCTTCAACAACAGCGGCGCGCTCGTCGCCACGACGTTCACCGACGCCAACGGCTACTACAAATTCGAGAACCTCCGCCCCGGCGAATACACCGTCGTCGAGACGCAGCCCCAAGGCTACTTTGATGGCGGCGCGACGCCCGGCACCGGTGGTGGCGTCGGCACGCACGATCCAAGCGATCCCGATTGCGGCTGCGGCACCGATCCCAATACAGGCGGAGTCGGCACTGTCGGCGTCGCGAATACGATTAGCCAAATACATATCCCTGGCGGCGCGGACCTCATCGACTACAACTTCTGCGAAGTGCCACCAGCACAACTCAGCGGCTACGTTTATCAAGATGGTGCCGCGATCGTTTCGCAAAGCGATACACCTCCGGACAACTTGCGCGATGTCCGCGACGGGTTGCTCACCGGCGATGATCGCCGACTGGCGGGCGTAGTGCTGGAACTGCGCGACGGTCTGACCGGTTTGCCAATTAACGGTGCCGATCTGCTGCCCGGATACTACGGCGCTGGTCCGGTGCGTGCGGTGACCGATGCCAATGGCTACTATGAATTCAAAGGCTTGCCTTCGGGCAACTACGCGGTCTATCAGATTCAACCCGATGGCTACTTCGATGGCATCGACCACGAAGGAACCACGCTCGGCATTGCGGTGAATGCGGATAGCGGACTCGATCCGGCCTTCCTTAGCACCTTCGCTGAGTTGCCGACCAATGACGCGATCTTGCGCATTCCACTGGGTGCGGGACAGCATTCACAGCTCAATAACTTTAGCGAAGTGCTCGTCACCAAGGTCTACATACCGCCTCCTGAAAATCCCAGCCAACCACCATTGACGCCGAACAATCCGCTCGCGTTCCCCAACGGGCCCGCGCCGCCGTTGCCTTTCTTCTTCCTGCCTCCTAACGCCGATCCGTATGTCGATGGGGGCGGCATGCCATCGTATACCTGGCACTTGAGTGTGATCAACAGCGGCGCGCCGCGCGCCGAGTTGGTGCAGGCCAACGGGCAGACGCAGTTCAAAAATGCTTCGTTCCTGATGGATCGTCAAGATTGGGTTGGCGTCACGCTCGCCAGTGGCAAGTGGCAACTCAAGGGCGAAGACGGCGAACTGATGGAAGACGAAGACTTGTTTGGCCTCGTCGGCGCGATTCCATTGATGGGTGATTTCAATGGCGATGGGCTGGCCGAGAAAGCCATCTACTTCCGCGGCGAATGGTTCATCGATGTCAATGGCAATGGCCAGTGGGATGATGAAGATCTCTGGGCGAAACTCGGCACCGAAGTCGATCTGCCTGTGGTTGGCGATTGGGATGGCGATGGCAAAGACGACATCGGCATCTTTGGACCCGAATGGCCTGGCGATCCCGAAGCGATCGAGAACGAACCCGGCTTGCCAGATCCCGAGAATCAACAGAAGCTCCTCGTCGCGAAGAACCAACCCGACATCAAAGCCAAGAACGTGCCGCCGATTCCCGAAGAAGCCACGTACGGCCATCGCTTGCTCAAACATAGCAAGACGGGCCAAGCGCGGGCCGATCTCATCGATCACGTCTTCCGTTATGGCGGCGGTACCGATAAGCCAGTCGCTGGCGATTGGAATGGCGATGGCATCGATAACATTGGCATGTTCCGCGATGGCGTTTGGTACCTCGACACCAATGGCGATGGTCGCTGGGCCAGTGGCGACAACAAGTTCACCTTCGGACAGAAGGGTGACTTGCCCGTCGTTGGCGATTGGGATGGCGACGGCATCGACGACCTCGGCGTCTATCGTGGCGGCACGTGGATTCTCGACATGAATCACGATCGCACGATCGATGCCGCCGACAAAGTCTTCGAGATGGGCGGTCAAGGCGACTTGCCTGTCGTCGGCGATGTCGATGGCGATGGCATCGACGACCCCGGTCTCTATCGCGACGTGGACACGCCCATCACGCGGGAAGCTCGCAAAGCCGGCTAACAACGTGGGGTAGGCTTCCAGCCTGCCGTGTCATTGTCCACTTTGTCCGAAAGTCCTGGGCTAACGCAGTCTGTCTGTCGTTGTGTGTCTGTCTCAATCTCAGACGATATGAATCGAAATGTCGACAATGAAGCTGAGTAGCCCGCGTATGGTGCAAATGAAATAGCGTATGCCTGTCCGTGTGTCGGCGGCAAGTGCTCCGCTGGCGCTACGAATGTACGCCGGTTGCCAGCCGCAAGGCAACGCGGCAGGCCATTTCAAACTGGCCGATATCCATGCATTCTTTCGT
>JBGSHH010000850.1:0-5486 GCA_041752355.1 Pirellulaceae bacterium
ATCGCGCGCGTCTGGACTGGGCGAACGTTTCGTCCAGGCCAGGGGGTCTTCGTTTTTCTCCACCAGCGGCTTGTCATAGGCGGCACCGAGATTGATCCACTGCGAAATGCTGGCGATTTCGGCATCGGAAAGCTTATCGCCATCTTCCGGCATGGAGGGATCTTCCGTATGCGACAGCACTTTCACCAGAAAGCTGCGCGGGCCATCGCCGGGAATGATCGCCTGTTCTTGGTATTCGCCCCCTTTGAGAATCGCCTCCCGACTGGTGAGGTCGAAGCCGGATTCCGTTTTCGCGCCGCCGTGACACTTCACGCACTTGTTGGTGAAGATAGCGCGGACGCTCTTGCCGAACAGTTCCTCGCTCGCCTTCATTTTTTCGGCATGCGCTGGATCGAGTTCAAATGCGGTCGGCTTCTTGGGCTCTTCGGCGCGCGCGGCGTGAAGCGAACTCAAAACAAGCAACAGCGCGAGTATCAGGCGACAATACCAAGGCATCGTCGGTTCCTTGTGGAATTTGTAGGCCCCGCGAACCGAGCGGAGCTTGTGTGGTGGGATTGGCTTATACGTGGCGTAGGCTCCTAGCCTGCGACTAGGTTCAATGAGATTCTCGGCAGCCTAAGCCACGATCTCCTTGACGACGCGGCCGGCGACATCGGTAAGGCGAAAGTCGCGGCCGTTGAGTCGAAACGTCAGGCGTTTGTGATCGAGGCCCATCAGGTGCAGAATCGTGGCATGCAAGTCGTTCACGCTCACCTTGTCGACCACGGCCTTGTGACCGATGTCGTCGGTGGCTCCATAGCTGATGCCCGGCTTCACACCGCCGCCCGCCATCCAGACGGTGAAGGCGTGCGGATTGTGATCGCGACCGGTGCCACCTTTTTGCACAATCGGCAAGCGACCAAACTCGCCTCCCCAAATCACGAGCGTCGATTCGAGCAAGCCCCGTTGTTTGAGGTCGGCCAACAGCGCGGCGATCGGCTGATCGGTTTCCATGGCGAAGCCGCCGTGATTGGCGACGATATTTTGATGGCCGTCCCAACTCCGTTCGTTTTCCATGCCGCCGCTATAGATCTGCACGAAGCGCACGCCGCGCTCCACCAAGCGGCGCGCCATCAAGCATTGCTTCGCAAAGTGCGTGCACTTGGGATTCTCGATGCCATACGAAGCCTGCGTGGCGGCGGTCTCTTTCGTGATGTCGATAACGTCGGGGGCGGCGAGTTGCATCCGATAAGCGAGTTCAAAGCTTTCGATTCGCGCTGACAGATCGAGTTCTTCGGGATGCGTCAAACCTTGGCGATGCTTGTTGAGTTGTGCGAGCAAATCGAGCTGCGCGCGTTGCTGCGCGGGGGCCATCTCCGGAGGCGGCTTGAGGTTGTCGATGGCTTCACCCGTCGGCTTGAGCCACGTCCCTTGAAACACGCTCGGCAAAAATCCCGCGCCCCAGTTTTGCGAATAGCCTTTGGGCAAGCCCCGACCCAGCGGATCGCTCATCACACAAAACGCAGGCAAGTCGGAACTCTCCGAACCCAGGCCATAGGTCACCCACGAGCCAACGCAAGGGAAACCCATTCGCGTCATGCCGGTATTGATCATGAACAGTGCCGGCGAGTGATTATTCGACTCCGTATGGCACGAGTGAATAAACGCCATGTCGTCGACATGTTTTGACAAGTGCGGAAAGAGATCCGAAACCCACTTGCCTGTCTGGCCATGCTGCGCAAATTTGAAGGGGGACTTCATCACCGGGCCGACCTGACCGGTGAAGAAGCCGGTGTTCTTATCGAAGCCTTCGAGTTCCTTACCGTCTTGCTTTTCAAGCTCCGGCTTGTAGTCCCAAGTATCGACCTGGCTGGGGCCACCATTCATGAACAGCCAGATGACATTCTTGGCCTTCATCGGAAAGTGCGACGCGTGGGCCGCGAGCGGATTGGGATTCTTCTCGCTCGTCGCCGCCAGCAGGCCTTCGCTGGCCAGCAGTTGGGATAAGGCGAGCGCTCCAAAGCCGCCGCCAGCGCGCTGGAACAATTCGCGGCGAGTGAAATGCGGGAAGACCATGCGGGTTCCTATTGCGAATTTGCCCAGGAAGCGGGGCGGTGGGATGAATCCATCTTTACCCTTTCGATTGTAACGCAATTCGCGCCGTTTGGGAAATTTATGACACACAAACCCGCGCGCAGCGCCTTGTTTTTCGCCGTTTTGTCGACCGCCCGAATTGGTGGCTCCCTCGGCACCGATTACAATCGTCGAATTGGGAAGCCGACAACCTCCGCGTAGCCAGGAATTCGCGACGTGTCACCAGATCAATATGAGCCACTCGACGCGGAAGTCGTCGATGTCGTCACGCCAGCCGGCAAGCCTGCTGGCGCGGGGCTACCGCCATCCTTTCAATTGCCTTACCAGCCGCCACCACGACGCACGCTGTGGCCGATTTTGGGTTGTGGCGGCGCGGTGCTGTTGGTTGTCATTTTGATGTGCGGCGGCGCAGCGGTTCTCCTCTATCGCGCCGGCGAGCAACTGGCCGCCGGGGGCAATGGCGCGGTAGCGGTCCCCATTGCGTCGGAAAGACCTTTGGTGGAACAAACCGCCGATATCAAGCGTCATCTCGATGGGCAGTGGCATGTCGCGGCCGACGATCCCAACTATCGCGAGGTACGTCAGTTGCTCCGCGATCTCGAACGGGCGCACGCCGACGACAACACCGCCGCCTTTGACAAGCTCGTTGTTTGGCCTGCGCACATGGAGCGGTATCACAAGGCCTATCGCTTTCAACCGATTCGCATCTCGCAGCGCATGCAACTGGAGACCTTGGAGCGCGGCGAGGCGAGCATGCCCCTGGAAGCCAACAACTTCAAGATCGCCGATGTTGACGAGCGGACTGCGGACGATTGGTTTGTCTACACCTACGCTCAAGAAGGGGATTTGGCGCACACGGCTTATCTCTTCCACTTGCGCCGCTCCAGCGGCAATTGGAAGTTGGTCGATTGGGCCGAGGTTCCGGAGTTGCGTTGGTCGGCGGAACACAACGGTTATGGCGCAGGCCCACCTAGCACCGATCCCTATCGCCATGAACAACAAGCACTCATCGCGGACTTGGAGGAATGGGAATCCTTGCGCCAGGCTGACAACCTCTCCACGGCGGAACAGACCTTGCGACGCGCCGAACAACGCAATGGGGTGCCTCAACTCCATGATTCGAATACCTACCTGATCGCAATCCGTTGGTTTGCGCTGGGCAAGTACGATGAGGCGGAGCGCGTGATACGTCGCATCAGCGACCCCAATCGCTTTCCTTGGGCGCACGATTTGATAGCGAATATCCACTACCGCCGCGGTGACCATGCCGCTTGCCTGGCGGCCATTGATCGTTACGAACAAGGCGTCGGTTTTCACTACGACCTGGCCAAGATCAAAGTGTTTTGCCACCATGAACTCAAACAGCAAGACCAGGCGGCCGCCGCTGCCGTCGCGCTGTTACGTTACGCGCCCGCTGATGCGCTCGCCTTATCGCAAGTGATGTCGCACGTCCCCGCCGATCAATTGCCTGCGGCACTGGCGCTGCTTCCTCAGGAAGACGAGACCGCTGAACGTCTCGTCAACGCGGTTAGCGTGACACTCTATCGCAATCGTCTGGACAGCCTCGAGCAGGTCCGTGCCTATTTGCTCGCTCACTACCCCGAGAGCGAGCACCTTTTGAAGCTCGATGTGCAACAACTCCGTTATCAAGGTGAATTCGAGCTAGCGATTGCCAAGCAGCGCGAACTCATGGAGCGCAGCGAGGATGACGAACAAAAACGCGAAGTACTGAGCGAATCTCTTTCGCTGTCACTGCAATTCAAAACGCCGCTGGAAGTCTATCAAGCCGCGGCCGATCCGCGCGCCGCCTTGGCAATCATGACCGAAGGGACCGAATACGAAGAAGGTCAACTCAGCCTCCGCCAACTCAAGGAGATCTTGCCGCTGCATCGCCAACGCGATCCCGACGATCCGAAAATTGCCTGGTACACGGCCATCGTGGCGGAAGATCAAGGAGACTACGTCACCGCGCTGGCTGAATATCAACGCGCGCTGGCCGCGCTGCCTGAAGATGCCGAGGACTACGAGCGCGACGAATTGCGCTTGCAGATTTTTAATGTGCGCTATCAAGTCGGGCAAGGGCTGGAAGCGTATCGCGAAGCGGATGATCCCCTCGATGCCTATCATTCGCTGGCAGCGCTCTACGAACAGGACGGCCAATGGGACAAACTGAAAGAACTAAATGAACTCCATCGCGTGCATGCCGATGATCTCTGGATCGAATATTATCGATTGTGCATTGCGGAGCATGAAGCGCTGGAAACCAAACGCGCGGATCGTCAGGCAGAGGTGTTGCAACGCTTTCAGCAACTGGCGGAGCGGAACGCGGAGTTCGGCAATAAGATCTATCCTTATATGATCACCGCGCATATTCATCGCCTGGCGAGCGAATCGCCGGAGTGGCGGAAGTTGTTCGCCGAGAGCCGAGAACCGGCGCAGCTTTTCCATAACCTGGCGGCGCGTTTTAAGCGCGCGCACGACGATGCGGCGCTGCAAGAACTCGTGACAGCCTTTCGTCAGAAAGCCCCAGACGATGAGGCCTTACTGGGGTACGATATCGATCGCATGTGGGACGCCAAGAATTACGCCGGCATTATCGCGCGGCTGGCAAGTCGCCCTCAGGCGAGCCTAGACAACTACGCGCGCGGCCGTTGGCAAGATCGTTTGGTCCTGTGTCACTTGCTACTAGGCGATACGACCCAAGCCTGGCAAGCGGCGAGCGATCCGGACGAGAATGTGCGCTTGCGGCTATTCGTGCGCATGGCGGAAGGAGATTTGGGGAAGATTCGCGAGTTCTTGAACGAGCACGCCGATGCCCTCTATCTCTACGCACTGGTGAATGACGACATGCTACGCGTGCCCGCGCTCGCCGCGTTCGTGCAAAGCGACGCGTTTCGCCAGTTGCGCGCGGACTATGACATTCCCCTGACGTTCCACTCACCGATTTCCAAGGCGATCTTATTCGACGACGAACAAGGCAAATGGGATGAGGAGTCGATTCGCATGCGATTGACCGAAGAGGGCATCGCCAACGCGCAAGTCGAACTGCTGCCGCAGCCTCCGTTGGCGACGCGCACGTTTCGCATCCGCGTCGGCGAACACGAGTGTCGATTGACATTGGGCGACGAGCCCTATACCACCAGCAAAGACCTCGAGCGCCATGGACAGCACCTGGAACCGGACTTCGCCGCCGTGGTGGCGAAGCACAAGTTCTGGCTGGCGATTGAAATGACCAACACCGATGACAAGGAGCAACAGCAAACGTGGCAAAAGATTGTGGCGGCTTTTGCCCGGGGTCACGATGCGATCTGGGCGACTCTACCCGACGGTGAGAACGTGTACGCGGTGCTCACCTTTGTATTGGCCAAAGAATTGCAATCCGGTCAGCGAACGTTGCTTTCACTGCACGAACC
>JBGSHH010000851.1:0-6834 GCA_041752355.1 Pirellulaceae bacterium
TCGCTGACCTATACGATCAATGGTGTGACGAAGTCCGATACGTTGGTAAGTGGCACGATCGAGCAAGTCATGCTGGATGCGGGCGCTGGGGACGATTTGATCCGGTTGCAAGTCGCTGATGCATTGTCGCTCGGTGCAAACACGGCGCTCGTTGTGCATGTCTCCGGCGGCGAAAACACCGCGACGGGCGATCGGTTGATTATTGTCGACAACGGCGTGGCGGATCTCACCCTTCAGCGCTGGGGCGCTATTGTTGGCGCTGGAATGATCGCGGTCGGTCCCCTCAACCCGCAGCCGATTGAGACGACGTTCGATGGCATTGAGAGCTGGCAGTTCGTCGATGAACACGGCGTCGAACTCAATTCCCCCGGCACTCAGAGTCGCTTGGTTGTTCTTCAAGATGTTCACGAAGACAATAACGATCGTCTTTCCGCCACGAACATGACCATCGGCGCTAGTCCGTTGAACGCCGCGATCGATGCCAGCGATAGCGACTGGTATCGCGTTGTCGCCGACATGACCGGCACTCTCGATTTCATGCTCTCCGTTAACAATCTCGGTACGCTTGCGAGCGGTCGGCCAGGCTTGCCGGGGAGCGGTGATTTGAGCCTTGAGGCTTACGACAACGACGGCACATTGATCGCCGGCTACGGCCCTAACTTCGGCATTAACGATGATGGCAATGACGAGCGCATTCGCATTCCCGCGGTGCAAGGCCAGGTCTACTACCTGCGAGTGTTTGGCGCGACGGCACCCGCGATCAATAGCTATCGCTTAGGTGTCGCGAGTCACGCGCCCCCGGTGCCATTCGACCTGGTATTGCCAGATTCTCAGGGAATGCCGGTTGGCAATCTCACACGCGACAATACGCCCACGATTCTCCTTCATCTGGATGACGCGATTCTGCGGAACGATTCGAGTTCGCCTTTGGATGAAGCGATTCCGATTCCCTTTCAAGCAGCAAACTCGCTTCCCGGTTATCGCATCGCCATCTTTGATGAAACGACAGCGCCGGGGGAACTCCTCGGCTTTGCTGATGCCACCGCGACGCCCGATGTTTATACATTCACTTTCCCCTCGCTCAGTGATGGCAGTCATCTTGTTAGTGCCCGTGTGCAAATGATCGATCCTGCCACCCCCCAGCAAACTGGTTTTGGCATACCAAGCGCTGCGCTGGAGATCATCGTTGACACCATCATTGATATTCCTGAACTTGGCCTGCATCCCGATAGCGACAGCGGCGTCCCTGCTAGTCCCGCCACGCATGCGGATCGCATTACCAATGTCGTACTGCCGAAATTTTCGGGATCAAGCGAAGTTAACAGTACCATTCGTCTATACGCCGACCTGAATCAGAACGATGCGGTCGACGCTGGTGAGCCGTTGATCGCTCAAGCAACCGTGTTTAACGGCCAATGGGAGGCCAACACGTTGGTCGACCTTAACGATCCCAGCCTCTTCACCGTTCGTGATGGCTTGCGGCGTGTGTTGGCGATCGCCGAAGATCTTGCTGGCAACGTCAGTGCGCCGGCAACGCTGGATATCTACATCGACACGCACGCCCCGCGCGTCACCGGGGTCGCCATTACGGCCTCGCCGACATTCAAATTCTTTGCCCCACTTGGTGCAACCTCCGGTCCGACGCCGCTCGTTGATAGCCTGTCGATCGGCATCAGCGATGGGCCGATGCGTGAGGCACCGTTTCTATCTAACGCGCTGGCGACATCCATTGCGAGCAACCCTGTCCACTATCAGTTGAGCGGCGAATTTACAGGGAGCATTCCGATCAGCGGTGTGACCATCTTCATTAACAACGTCGCGGGGCAACCGTCGGTTGCCACCATCGTGCTTGCCTTCGCTACGCCGCTGCCAGATGATCGTTTTACGCTTACCATTTTGGACGTATTGATCGATCCCGCTGGTAATCGTCTCGATGGCGAGTCCCACGCCAGTCAACCTTTCGATACGCCATCCTTCCCCAGCGGCGATGGTCAGTCTGGTGGCGACTTTGTCGCGCGTTTCACCATCGACTCGCGACCGGAGATCGGTACCTGGTCATCCAATTCTGCTTGGATTGACACCAATGGCAACGGCTTGCACGACCCCGCCAGCCCGCTCGATTACACGTATCGCGATGTTACCTACACCTTTGCATACGCACCCTCGACCGTGTTCGCTGGCAACTTCGCCTTGAATAAGGGTAGTACAGCCGATCGCTTCGACAAGCTCGCCACTTTTGGCCCCGAGAATGGTCAGTATCAGTTTCTCATTGATGTCGACAACGATGGTGCACCAGACAACGAACCCGGCATCAATCCGCCCGTCATAGACGTTACTGCGTTGAATATCTCTGGTCAACCGCTGGCCGGTCGCTTTGATGACGATGATACGAACGGCGATGAAGTTGGCGTTTTCGATGGGCAAGCATGGTACTTCGATACCAACCACAATTTCGTCATCGATAGCAACGATTTCTCGCTCGCCAGCTTGCTACGGGGTCAAGCAATCGTGGGCGACTTCGATGGCGACGGCTTCGACGACCTGGCCACCTGGCAAAATGATACGTTCACGATTGACCTGGCCCATGGCGTGCGTCGCGGTTGGGATGGCGTCGCGGATTTCACGATTCGCTATGGGTTTGGCGGAGCGCTCGATAAAGCCGTCGTCGCCGATATGGATGGCGATGGCATCGATGATCTTGGCCTTTGGGTTCCCGACAACCTCGCCCCGCAGGACGACGCCCAGTGGTACTTTATCGTCTCCGGCGGCCAGCCTATCGTGCAAGTTGGTCTGGCGGCAGGCGACGCAGGTCATCGCGTGGCAATCGATGCATTCGATGGCGCCGCCATTTTTAGCTTTTCGCCAGTCCCCAACGGCCATGATTTGTCCTTCAGCTATGGAGAGACATCCGCGCTGCCTGTCATCGGCAACTTCGATCGGCCATTGGTTTCGGTTCCGGGTCAGGCGTTTGGAACGCTGGAAAACCCCGCCAATCCTTTGGACGTCGATGCCGATGGATTCGTGACGCCACTCGACGCGCTGCTCATCATCAACGAGTTGAATGCAGGCGGCGCGCGAACACTGACCTCGTCGATGCGCACCACCACGGGTCCGTATTTCGATGTTTCCATGGATGGCCAACTCACCGCGCTCGACGCCGTACTTGTGATTAACTATCTCAACAGCGACGTCGAACATTCGGAACCTGGAGAAGCGGCCCGAAGCTCGAATGCAGTTGCCTTGGATTTACCTTTTCTGGACCTATCACGAAACATCGACAAAACGGAATCTATCGCTGGCGATGATGGCAACGATCGTTTCGCGGCGCTCTTTACGGACCTTGAGGACCCGCGTTTGACTTGGAACATGCTACCGCAGGCCGTCGTAGATAGCATTGATTTTGAAGATTCGTCGTCAAATCTCGACGACGACATCTGGGACGATCTAATCACATCGCTCGCAGGCGATGTATCCCAGTGGTGGGAACAGCATGTTGCCGATTAGCGGAAGCCTGCTATGACTTAAGTTCGGAGAACTCACTAGCATTGTCCGCGAACGATTTCACGGGAATGTCGAGTTGATGCAGCATCGTGACAAACAAGTCACCTAGCGGGCGCTCCTCCGCCTGTTTGATGAACCGCCCGTGTTTGATGCCGAGATTTTTGCCACCGGCCAGAATTAGCGGATAGTTGCGGGCGTTGTGGGTCGTGCTGGTGCCGCTGCCGTAGAGCACGAGTGTGTCATCGAGCAGCCGTTCTTCCCGCTCGCGCACGCTGGCCATGCGCTCTAGGAAGTATCCAAATTGCTCCGCGAGATAACGATCATACTCGGCCCAATGCTCGACTGGCCCGTGCGATACGCCGTGATGCCCATCCTTCTTGCCGATCCCCAGGATGGCCGGGAAGCGATCGCAGATGCCGACGCCATCTTCCGCAGCGATCTGATAGGTGGCGACGCGCGTGGTGTCCGTTTCAAACGCCAGCACGATCAAGTCGAACATCGCGCGGATGAAATCGGTCGGTCCCTTCGGCGACACATCGAGATTGATCTTCGTGCGATCGACCTCAGGCATCGCTTTGTCGAGCCAATCCTCGGCGCGAATCAAGCGGCTCTCGACTTCGCTAAGCGATTGCAGGAATTCATCCAACCGTTGTTGGTCAGGCCGACCAAGTCGCGTGCGGAGCGAGCGGGCGTCGTCCAACAGGAAATCCACTCGGCGCTTGTCGGTGGCGAGCGCCTTCTGGCGCGCAGCCTGATCCTGTTCGCTAGGGCGTTCGAAGAGTCGTTCAAAGATGCTGCGCGGCGAAGACTCGGCGGGGATGGCCCGCCCCTGGGCATCGAACGAGATCGTCGTGGTACGGCTCTTGGGGCCGACACCACCATTGCTGGAAAGTACCAGCGAAGGCACGCGAGTTTGATCGCCATAGTGCCGCGCAATCAGTTGATCCATTGAAATTGAGTTGTTCAGATTCTCCCGGATATCGGCGCCCGACAGCCAAATGTCAGCCGTGTTGTGACCCACTAGTTGCCGGCTGGTTGGATGGGAGAGTCCGCCAAAAATTGTCAGATCGGCGCGGTGTGGTTCCAGCGGATCAAGCGACTTGGTGAACTTGTAATTCGCTCCCTCTTCGTGCGGAAACCAATGCCAGTCCTGAAAAGACGCATGGTTCTTGGGAGGCAGTCCCACGCCGTTACCGAAGAAAAGACCGCAAAAACGGCGCGGTTTGGTAGCCGTTGGTGCTGCGTGCGACATCGCTTCCAGCCACGGCAGCGCGAGCGCCACACCCGCGCCGCGCAGTAGTGTTCGACGATCCAGTAACCACGATGGTCGAGCCATTTCGATTTCTCCTTGTGTTCACTTCGACTGGAAAGCCGCACTAGCTGTGATCAATTCCACCAATGTCCCCAATCCATCGCCACGAGCGCGCAGGGTGGGAACGAGATCATCAGCCGCCGCCAGATCTTCCAAGGTGAGCGCTCGCCCCAAGGCGTAGGCCAGTAATTTGTGCGACAAGGCTTTGCGGAAGTCGTTCTGTCGCGTGCTCAGCAGTTCTGCTTGCAGTGCTTGCATGCCGTCGATCTGCGCGCCGCTGGGCAACTCGGCAGTCGCGTCGACCGGATGCTTTGTGCGTCGCTTGCGAAGTTCCGCGCCAACACCGTCCCGCTGCCAGTTGCCCAGTGCATCGTATTCCTCAAACGCGAGACCCCAGGGATCGATCTTGCGATGACATCCCGAGCAGCCAGCCGATTCACGATGCAAGGCGATCGCTTGCGGAATCGTCAGATCGCGCACCTTTGGATCTTCGCGATCAAGTTGCGGCACCGTGGGTGGAGGGGGTGGCGGCGTCTCGTCGAACAAGTTCTTGAGCAGCCACATGCCGCGCTTGACCGGATGGCCGTCGCTGCCATCGGAAAGTCCCGTTAGCACGCTGGCATGCGTGAGAACACCACCGCGATGGTGTTTCTCTTCAAGGGGCACGCGGCGAAACTGCGCGCCAGTCACGCCTTCGATGCCATAGTGCTCCGCCAGCGCTTCATTGACACAAGCGAAATCGGAGTCGAGAAGCTGAAAGATGCTGGCGTCGCTCTGCAAGAGTTCACCAAAGAAATGCAGCGTTTCCAGGCGCATGTCCGCGGCGAGTTCCTCGTTGTACCGGGGATAATGCCTTCGGTTCACTGTCACACGCTGCAGGCGATCGAGTTCGAGCCATTGCTCGGTAAACTGTTCGATAAACTGCCACGCCCTAGTATGTTGAATCAAGCGCCGCGTTTGCTCCGCCAGTACTTTCGGATCACGCAACTGGGACTTGCCAGCGAGGTCCAAGAGCGTTTGATCAGGCGTCGTGCTCCACAAAAAGTACGACAGCCGCGCGGCGAGTTCGAAATCGTCGAGCTGTTGTTTGGCCTCGGAGGAATTGTTCGCCGCCAATCCCAAGAACTGTGGTGAGCTAAGAACCACGCCGAGCGTATCGCGCAGACTCTGTTCAAGCGAATCGGATGCTTGACGCGACTGGCTCCAGTATTGCAAAAGCCGATCGAGCTCACTCGTCGTAAGTGGGTGGCGATAGGCTCGTTCCGCTAGCCGCCGTACTACTTCTCGTGCATACTCCGGTTCTGCGAGCTGCGCGTCATTCGGGAAGAGAAGATTGGCGTGCGAAGGTGGCGGCCAGGATTGTAGAAAGGGAGCTTCAAATTCAATCCACTCGATCTTGAGTCGTGGCGGATTCGCTTCCCCATCGATCTTGCGCGCCGAGTTCCAGGCCGTAAGAACTGCCGCATTCTTGTCAGCGGGTGGACCGACATTGGGAATGGGCATAGTCTCCATGCGCACCTTGAACTCATGTGTACGAAATTCGGTGTGATCAATCGTCACGGGCTTGCCAATCGTCTTCAATTCGACGCCATGATAGTTCGTCGCTCCCATGGCCACCGTCAGTAACGGCAGGCGCGCGGCGGACTTCTCGGCGTCCCCTTCGTCAGCGACGCGCGCGACATGCACGCGGATGAGCGTCTCGCCGGTGCGAAAAGCGCGGTGGAACCCCACGGCGAAACAACGTTGTGGCAACTTGATCGCGGCTTCGGAATGACGGGTCACAGACGAAGGAGGCAGTGCGCCGTTGAGATCCTGGTCTTTCGTCTTCTCATCTCGCGGTGCCATATTCCAAATGCGAAATGCTTTTTCCTTGCCTTCGCGCCGAAAGTACTCAAACGATTCACCGGGACGACCTTCGGGGCGCGACAGCGCGGTAACTTGGATGTCGTTGGACTTTTCGCCGCTGACGACAAACCGATAGCGATGCACCTCCGGCGGTGCTCCCGTGACGATTGCTTCCG
>JBGSHH010000852.1:0-2007 GCA_041752355.1 Pirellulaceae bacterium
GTGAAGGAGATGACCCGGTACGCCCAGGACTACGCCATCACCATTGCCGTGATGGGCTGTCGCGTGAACGGCCCCGGCGAAACCGACGATGCCGATCTCGGTCTCTGGTGCGGCCCCAACTTCGTGAATCTCAAACGTGGCAGCGAAGAACTCGGGCAGTTCCCCTACGACGCGATTCTGCCGCGATTGAAAGATGAGCTTGATCGGTTGATTGAGCGGAAGCAACTAACAAATGCTTGATTGGGCAACAGGATTGCCCTTTCACTTTCGATCCATCGCTGAATAGGCCGCTGGCCGATTGATATCTCGCTAGCCTTCAAACCTCCTTCACCAGCACCACCCCTTGATCGATCTCCTGGAAGCCGTGCTTGGTGTACATCTTGATGGCGGCGGTGTTGTGTTGCATGCACTGCAGTTCGATCTGTGCGATCCCTTGCGATTGCAATTGCCGCACCGATTCACCTAGCAGGAACGTGCCTAACCCCTCGCGACGCAGTTGCTCGCTCGTGGCCATTCGCATCAGTCCCATCGCACGGACGCCCCAACTGCTGGCCAAGGGTTCGATATCCCAAAACGTCGCCACCGCCACAGGCACGCCGCCCGTCTTGGGCAACAACTCGAAGCGAATCCGCTCCGTCTGACCAATCGTGCAAGCTTCCCACCAGGTTTCCGCAGGCGGGTCGGGGGTGGTATCGACGCGGTACGACTTGCGCACCAGCATCTGCTTGCGATCGATCAAGGGCCGAAAGCCCGCGGTCGCCCGATGCATGATCACGGTCCGCTCGATCTCGCGATAACCACCGCTCAAAAACAACCCCAGCAATTCAGAATGCGACGCCAACACGCCAGGCATCTCGCTACCGCCATATAACCCAAGGTAATACGGATTGACCGGCTCGATGCAGCCACCATAGAGCGTCTTCGCGCCGCGACGAATGAGATAGTCCTCGCTTTGCGTCAACAGTTCTTTCGAGATCAACTCGCGTTGCGGATGCGGAATCACCTGCAACATACAGGTCACGCCGCGCTCAGTGGAAATATCGCTTTGATCGGCGGTGGCACCAAAGCCCGCATGCACGAAACCCACTGGCCGATCGTCGTCGGTCGCCACGATCAATCCCAGCCGATCGAAATACGGCTTGGAGAGGACCAGGCGATCCAGAACGGGTACCGACATCGGCTGCATCAGCCCTTGCAGCGGAGGCTGCTTGCGCCAGATTTCAGCCAGGTGCGGCGGATCGGTGTTGCGGAAAGGACGATAGCGAATCAAGCGAGCGGACCACGTGAGGAGCGTTGTCGGATGCCTTGAATGTAACCCAGCCCTTGCCGAGCGCGTAGCCGACAGCGGCCATTGCGCGCCTAGGAAATCTCCAAGAACACCTCATCGCCGACGATTTTGACGGGAAACCCAGCGTGTCGCAGTGCCGCGCTGGCATGATGCTGGCCATCACGCACGTCGAATTGCCAGCCGTGCCAGGGACACGTCACCACCGCGCCGCACAGTTTCCCCTTGCCCAGCGGGCCGCCCTGATGGGGACAAATCCCGTCCAGCGCGAAGAACTCCCCCGCCACATTGCACAGCGCCACAATCCGATCACCAGCCACTAACTCGCGGGCTTCGCCAGCAGGACAATCAGAAACTAGCGCGACTTTGATCCAAGGCATAAGCGAAGTCTAAGCGGCTTTACGACGGAGAATTTTGGCAGGCGGTTCACGCCAACGACGATGCACCCACCAATACTGCTCGGGCGCTTTGAGGATCACTTCCTCCAACATCTGATTATACCACAACGTCAGTTGCGGGATGCCGGAACACTCCGGCCCATCCAGCAGCGGATCGGCCGCGCCTTGCATGCCGACTTCGAAATGTAGCGGCTTTCCCACCCGGCGCGCGTAGCATACCGCCATCGGCGCGCCACCAGCGATCGTGAACACCGCAACGGCCTTGTGACACGACGCCAGGCGTCCCAAAAAGGGGACCCAGCAACCTTTATCGCCAGCATGCTG
>JBGSHH010000853.1:0-6212 GCA_041752355.1 Pirellulaceae bacterium
CCGCCACCAAAACCACCACCACCAAAGCCGCCACCAAAGTTGCTCATGCCGCGATTGTAGGACTGTGTGGCTTCCGTAGCGGTCGCACCGGGACGCAGGTCGGGAGCGACAACGACGCGATCTTCCGCGTCTTCGACGCCCAGCGCCACCAGCGAACGCACGATGACTTCGCGACGTTGCATATCTAGCTCCGGATTCAAATGCACCGGAAACTTATATTCTGTATCTTCCTTCACCGAAGTGCGGCTGCGTTCGACCATCACCAGCATGTCTTGACCGTTCAAGATGCGGGCGGCGACTTGCTTGATATGGTCTTGACCAGCGTCATTGAGCCGCGTCTTGTTGAGCATGAACTCGTGTTGATAAACCAGAAAGTCTAACGCTTCTGCATTACTTTCCTGGTTGTTGAATATCTGGTCGCTGATCGTGCCATTGGGAGGCGGCGACGGAGGTTGTTGATAGAAGGAACGGGCGCGGCGAAAGTAGCCGCAACCACTGGTTGTCAGCACGACGACGCAGATCGCCGCGGCGAGACAAGCCGTTGATTTGGGATAGCGAGGCATGGGTCACGTCCTTGTGCAATCGCGAGCCGACCGGCGGGGACAGGCAAACTCGCGAGTTCGATTCTTAACAGCCAGGGGATGGCATTCACTGATTCCGTTCGTTGACGCAAGCAATTAGCGGGAGAAGCCGTGTTCACCGTTGACATAAAACTTGTCGCAATCTTGATACTTCGCGTGCCGCTTGGCATCATGTAGCGCGGCCATGCGGGCTCGTAATACCGCGTCTTGGTAGTTGGGAAACACCGTGCTGCGATGTTGACAGTTCGGATTGCCTTCCGTGCGTCCAAACAAGTAGAAGCCCCAATCGCCCGGCTCGGTCACTTCCATGCCAGGCAGGATCAGCGGCACTTCTTCCGCTTCCAGTGGGCTCACCAGTTCTGGACTCACCAGAATGATCAATTCGGTTTCCGAACGATCGACTTCCTTGCGGCTGAAAACGGCATCCAGGATGGGGATGTCACCGGCCAAGGGCACACGTGCCTTGGCACCGGTCTGCCGATCTTCCAATAAGCCAGCCAAGGCCAGCCATTGGCCTTCTCGCAGGTCGACCGTGGTGCTAACGGTCTTCGTGTTGAGGCCCGGGATGCCACCGACACTGTTGGCGGTGTTGACCGAACTAACGGTCGGCGTGACTTGCAAGCGGATGCGATCTTTGTCGATGATCGTCGGAATGAAGAACAGCTGCGTACCGAAGCTTTGGAAGAAGGTTGTCGCCGCAGCGGCACCTTCCACACCAACCACCGTGGGCACCGCGAACTGACCACCCGCCACAAAGCTGGCCGGGCGACCATTGAGCGTGATCAAGTTGGGCTCGGCGATGATCTTGGAGTACGAGTTCGACTTCGTCGCCTGCAAGGCGAGCAATAAGTCGTCGGTCGAGAGCACCGCGTTGATGGCACCATTGACGCTTAGATTGGAGCTAACCAGGAACTCGCCGCCGAAGGCCGCGAAATTGGCACCCATATTGCGAAGCGCCGAACGCGACAATTCCGCCACGCGCACTTTGAGCATGACTTGCTGCTCGCCTGGGACGGTGAGCAGGCTAATCAGGTTCGACGCAGGGAGGTCGTCCGCACCCAACGAAGGCCTCGCGGCAACGCCGAGGTTGACGACGCTACCGCCATAACTTCCCGGTCCGAGCGTATTGCCCAATTGATTGGTTTGTTGTGCGCCCAGAATCGCCAGAATCTGCGTGGCTTCTTCTGCGTCGCGGGCCTGACCACGGACAATCAGCTTGTCCGCGACGGGAATCAATTGAATCATGCTATTGGGGAATAGCTCGTTCGCTTTGTCCTGCAGCTTGCCATATTCCACATCAGCGCGGTCGTCCACCGTGGTATCTTCATTCACGCGCACCAAATATCGCAGCACGCGGCTATCGCCGACAGGCTGTTCGCCGAACCAAAGCGTGAGCGTGGTTTCGCCGGGCGCGCCACCAATGAGTTCAAATTCGGTGGGGCTGAACTGCACGACTTCAACACGATCGGGATGCGTGACGGAAAACCGCGAGACTGGCTCTTTCGTGCGAATCAGTTTGGACTTGCGGGGATCGAGCGTCAGGATCAATTCGGGTTCCAGAATCTCCGCGATCAGATCTTTGACCTTGGCGCGGACTTCAGGCGTCGGGGTCAGCAGTTTGTCGTCCGGGTTACGGGAGGTACCACTGGGCGCTTGCGCGACACGCATGGCCGCTTGTCGCCGCGCGACGAGATCTTGCTCTTGCTGCGTCAGCGGGCGCATTTCCTCTTGGGCTTCTTGTTGGAAGGCCGTGTTATGCACCCCCATGATGCCATGGGAAGGGTGCTGCGCTTCGACGGCTCGCGCTGTGGCCCGCGCGGCGGGAAAGGAAGTCGCGCCCGACGTCATGCTATTGGCCGAAGTAGGAGCCACTGGGGGACCAGCGACGCCCCGAGGCGATACATTCACCGCGCGAGGTGGTGCGCCAGGCATCAATGTCGGACCCGACAAGCCTGGTGATTGTGCGAATGTGGTGTTGGTCGCCATGGCCAGTCCGAGAGCTAAGGACAAGGCAAGGCGTGCTTGTGACCAACGCGACTGGCAAGTAGCCGATTTTTTGCTGCCACGCGTGTTCATGAGTTGTCGCTCTTCTGGGTTATGGTGTGTCGCCCGATTCACCAGGGCAGGTCGATCGCGATGTTGCGGGGAACGCGATCGGGGCGGAGACCACACATGGTGCATGCGCAGTCACGTCGGGTAGGCAGTCCCGTCGTACTGATTATTTCGGTTGGTCCTCCTTTAAAGGTTGAATTGACTTCCATGCTTTTTTGGGACATACCATCATTACCGCGTGTGCCGAGAATGCACGACACGCCTGAAATGCGGATAAAGCGCAACCTGCTGGCGGTGCTGGCGGGGCGAAAGATGCCTGCTGTGCTGATTCGCTCACAAAGAAGTAGTACTATCCCATCCCGATCCAATCAACCAACCCGCACTTTGGTGATCCACCTCGTCAATGCTCCCCCAGATGGTATTATCGGCACGATCCGCACAGTTTTCCATGCGCATGTAGATATATAGTATGACAACGCGGGTAACCGCTTCCGACTGGCAAAACACCTGCAGGAAACTCCGCGTCCCCAGTCAAGCGTCAGAGTTGGAATATCCGATACACCAATACGTGCCGGCGCATCCCGCAAAGCTGTCGGACAAACCTTAAGGGGACCCTCCATGCTTATGCACATGACTTTGGCCGTGGGACTGCTCGCCTTGGGCGGTGATCCCGCCGCGACCCATACGCCTCGTCAACTACCGCCGGCGTTTCAGCAAAATATTGGCAGTGGTGTCGCCGAAGGTGGCGCCGGCTGCGCGACATGCGGCAACCGCAGTTGCTGTGGCCCACAAGATTTTCGCTGCCACTTTCTGACCAGCCCTTGCGATATGCCACAGCGCATGCCGTACTGGAACAACGAGCGCGGCTACTACTATTTCCGCCCGTATCACGTCGTCCACGTCTTGCAACAGCAAGAGCGCGCTGTCGGTTGGGGCGGGAGCGCCCACAACCCTTATGACAATCGCATGCTCGATCGCGTGCATGATGAGTGGGAGGAAGATTACGAACTGCGGGAGAAGGTCAAGACGCCAGAAAACCTGCCAACCACGCCAGGCAATACACCCGAAATCGAAACGCCGGAGGGAACCACTCCCAACGACGACATCCAACCCGAGAGCGACCCGCCGACACCAGGAAATGGTGCGAAAAAATCGGGGCTCAAGACCTACGTCAAATTCGGCTTCAGCAAGCCGTAACCGCCAGTTGCCCGGCCAACTCAATCGCACACCCCAGGCTGGCGAACCTCCCACGGTTCGCCAGCCTGGTTTCATTTCTTGTGCAATGCGCAAAGAAACCTTGACACATCGTCAAGTCATCGGGCGCTCCTTGCCCTGCGCGCTTGAGAGAGTGCTTATCGCCGCGTAGCTTATCGCCGCAGGCCCGGCATCCGCGCCGCGGGTTGAACCGGGCCGTCTGCTGCTTTGCGCCGCGGAGTTTTTCTCCGCTTAATAGGCTTAAAATCATTGCCACCGCGAAAAACGGTGGCTAAAGTACAGATTCGAACGACTGGCCTTACTATCCTCTTTGCGCACCCCTTAACGATTACGTAGACGGTAATCGCGCCTCGGGCGAGGCCGCCAACGAACGGTTCGCCAAATCGATCGCGTCCCCCCTTCTGCCTTGCTGACACCGCCGATTGGAGCATCCATGATGAGCTACTGGAATCGTCCTCAAACCCGTCGTCGCGCTCGTGCCAATTCTGTTCGTAGTCGGCGTCTGGGATTGGTGCAAGGATTCGAATCGCTCGAAGCACGTAACCTGCTCGCCACTCTCTACTGGCAAGGTGATTTGGATGCGAGTTGGAGCAATGCGGGCAACTGGGCGGGTGATGCAGCGGGCGTTACGGCGGGTGCGGTGCCTGGCAGCAACGACACCTTGGTGTTCGACACGAACAACGTTGGCTTTGCCAATGCCTTTGCGCCCAATAACGATCTCAATGGGCTTTCCAACCTGACGATCTCGATTAAAGATACGAGCGGTGCGGGCGACTTTTCGTTCACAGGCAATTCCATTGGCCTTAGCGCGTCAGGCCTAACGCACTCGCCTGATGCGACGTTCACCGGAACGACGACCACGTTCGGCCTGCCCATGACCGCAACAGGCACGACGATCACGAATAATGCTGGCCTACTGACCATTTCCAATTCCGCCACGATCGATGGCGGCGCTGTTGGACTAAACATTGCCGGCGGTGGCAACACGACGATCGACTCGGTGATTTCCAATGTCGCTGGCGCGGGCTTGGTGAAGTCGGGTGCGGGAACATTGAGGCTTAACGGTCTCAACACCTACACCGGCAATAACTTGATTACCGCAGGCACTGTCATTGCAGGTGCCTCCAACATTACCACGGCTGCGCTGGGTGCGTTCAATAGCTCGCCTACCAAAGTGGTCGTGCAAAGCGGCGCTACGCTGGACATCAACGGCCGGGCTGCCGCTGGTCTCGATTTCATCTATGGCATCACGATTGCTGGCTCAGGCACTAGTGGCCAAGGCGCGCTGATCAACAATGGTGCCAATGGCAGCATCAATAATCAGCAAACGATGAACATCACACTTTCCGATAACGCCACCATCGGCGGCACCGGAAATATCTACATGATTGCCGCCGGCCACGG
The DNA here is from genome assembly GCA_041752355.1 of Pirellulaceae bacterium. Taxonomy (GTDB): domain Bacteria; phylum Planctomycetota; class Planctomycetia; order Pirellulales; family Pirellulaceae; genus JAEZGD01. The sequence continues at coordinate 5,253 of JBGSHH010000853.1, forward strand.
TGTGACGAACTTGAACTTAAACGGCTTCACGCTCACCAAGACCGGCAGTAATACGTTCTTTCCCATCAACACCGCCGCCACCGCCGGCACGATTCATATCGCCAGCGGTGTCGTGTCGCAGTCGACCACCGGCGGCGCGCCGAATTTCAGCCTCGTGAACTTTACGTTCGCCAATACCGCAGGTGCGGCGCTCAACCTCGGCGGCCGCGATCTAACCGTCGCCTCGCTGGCTGGTGGTGGCGCGGTGGGCGGACCCGTGGTCTTGGGTGGCAACACGCTGACCATCAATCAAGCCAGCAATACAAACTACGCCGGCGTCATCTCTGGTACCGGTGGGATCACGAAGGCGGGCAGTGGTACGCTCACGTTGGCCGCGCTCAATACGTACACAGGTAACACGTTCATTAGCGCAGGTACTGTCGTGGCCGGTGCCGGAAGCAGCGTGAGTGGTGCCTTGGGAGCGTTCAATGCAGCAACCACGAAAGTCGTGGTGCAAAGCGGTGCTACCTTGGATATCAATGGTCAATCGGCGCCGGGACTTGATTTCTATTATGGCATCACCTTGGCAGGAACCGGTACAAGTGGCCAAGGCGCTCTGATTAACAGCGCTGCCAACGGTAACGCAGGCAATGTGCAGTTGCCAGCGATCGTATTGTCGGCCGACGCCACCATCGGCGGCAGCGGCAACTTTTACATGATCAATTTTGGCCACGGTGCGACGACCTTGGATCTGGCTGGATTTACGTTAACCAAATCTGGCACCAACACGTTCTTCCTCGATAACACCACCGCCACCGCCGGTACCATCAATATCGCCAGCGGCACGTTGTCGCAGGCGACCGTGGGCGCGAATCTCGGCGCAGCCAATATCGTATTGGCGAACACGGCGGGAGCTTCCCTCAATCTCAACGGCTTCAACTTGCCCGTCGCCTCGCTGGCAGGTGGTGGCGCGGTGGGCGG
>JBGSHH010000854.1:0-2804 GCA_041752355.1 Pirellulaceae bacterium
GGATCGCCTTTGCCGCGTAAGGGCACCCCTTGGTACGATGTCGGCAAGAAGCCGCTGCTCCAGAGCGAAGCACCCGCGCGCGGGCCCCGCGGACCCGATTGCAACACCACAAACCCAGGTAAGTCCTTCGATTCGCTGCCCAGACCATACGTCGCCCAAGCGCCCAGCGCGGGTCGCCCCGGCGCGTTGAAGCCTGCGTTCATGAAGAGCTTCGCTGGACCATGATTGAAGACATCGGTCGTCATCCCTTGCACGAAACAAACATCATCCACAATCTTTTTATGCCAAGGTAGCAGCGCGCTGAGCGTCACGCCCGCCTGACCGATGCGCTCGAATTTGCGTTCAGAACCAAGAAGCGTTTCGTTCCCCTTCAAGAAGGCGAAGCGCTTGCCAGCGAGCAGACTCGGCGGCGGTGCCATGCCGTGGAGTTCGCGCAACTTTGGTTTGTCGTCGAACAGTTCCAGTTGGCTTGGCCCGCCGGCCATGAAGAGGAAGATCACTCGTTTGGCCTTCGCCGGAAACTGCGGAGCGCGCGGAGCCAGCGGATTGGCTGGGTCGATCTTCAGAGGCGCTCCCCTCCCCTCTTGCGCCAGCAACGACTGAAACGCTAAGGCTCCCAAGCCCACGCCACAATCACGCAAGAAATGGCGGCGTGTTTGTGCGAGCAACGGATTGACATCGTTCAATGTTGTCATGGCTGGTGGTCCTCACTCGCGCGTAATGAAGGCGTCGGTGTTCAGTATCGCGCGCGCCACACTGACCAGCGCCGCAGCAACCGCCGGCTGCATATCACTCTTAGCTAGCGCAGGTGAGAGCACACTTTTTGCAGACTTTTCGTCGGCACTAAATCGCTCCACCTGCCGCTGATAATAAGCCTGCAACACCTGTTGTTCTTCCATCGACGGTTCACGGCACAGTGCCAGCATGAACGTGCGGCGAATCCGCTCGCTCGCTTCGCCCTGCGGCACCTCTTTCACCACTCGCGCCGCCATCCCTTGGGCGAATTCGATAAAGACCAAATCGTTGGCGACGGTCAATGCTTGCAACGGCGAGTTGGAACGCAAACGCCGCGTGCACACGGTTTGAAAATCCGGCGCGTCGAATGTCGTGAACAAGGGATAGGGTGCGCTGCGATAGAACATAGTGTACATGGCGCGGCGATAACGATCGGAATCGGTTTCCGCCTGCCAACGCTTGGCGTTTTGCGTGAAGGCATAGACGCCATCAGGTTGCGGCGGTCGCACACTCGGCCCACCCACCGTATCATCGAGCAAACCGCTAGCCGACAGCGCCGCATCGCGGACGATCTCGGCATCGACGCGCACACGTTCTTGTCGCGCCAGCAGCAAGTTGCGTGGATCTCTTTCCAGCAGCTTTTCGCGCAGCTTGGACGACTGCCGATAGGTCGCGCTATTGACGATCAGGCGGTGCATAGCCTTCTGCGACCAGCCTTGGCGAAGGAACTCGCTGGCGAGATAATCGAGCAGTTCCGGATGCGATGGCGGCGCGCCTTGCGTGCCAAAATCCTCTTCCGTCTCGACCAGCCCGCGTCCAAAGTAGTGCATCCAAAAGCGATTCATCGTCACGCGCGGCGTAAGTGGATTGCGGGGATCGACCAGCCACTTTGCCAGATCGAGACGATTGCGTCGATCGCCCGGCGGCAAAGTCGGTGGCACGGCGCTGAGCACATCGGGCAAGAGCGGCCCCACCTTTTCATCCGGCCGCAAGAAGTCGCCCCGTTGATAGACGAACGTTTGCCGAGGTGTCGGCAACTCTTGCATCACCATCAAGTCGGCCACATCCGGCGAGGGCGGCGACTGAGGCTTCTCGGCCAATTTTGGGTTCGCTTTAAGGAACGCCTCACGCACAAGTTTTGTCTGCGCGGCATTGCGTTCCTTTAGCAAAACACGCAGCGCTTCGACCAAATTCGCAGCCAGCTTCGTCGGCACCGCCGGCGCGGTTTCCGACACATCGACTGCGAACCGACCCACCAGATAATTCTCATTCAAGTCATGCAGCAGCTTGAATTCCAGCGATTGCTCGCCGATCTCGACCGGCTTTTCCAGCACAAAAATCGCCTCGTGGGGCGCATTCATCTGGGCGGTCGAGCCTTTGCCGGTATTGATCGCCCAGCCACTCTTGGCGTTATCATCAATGGCGTCGCTCACCGGATAGCCGGGCTGCTCATGATCGGCGAATGCGGTCTTGAGCTTGAGTTCCTTATCCCCTAATCGAACTTGAAAGTCCGTGAGGACAAAGTTGCCATTGCTGGCACGGCCTGGACCTTGCTTGGGGAGCGAGTCATGCGTCAGCACGCGCAACCGCACAGCAGCGACTCGCTTCACACCTGTCTTACCCAGCACGCGATACGTATCGTTGAACGCGCCGCGACCATCCGACAACAACGACTGATCCTCCAGCAATTGAAAGCCCGCCCCCGACGCCGTGTCGTATTCCGCATACTCGACTCCCTGCCACTTGGCCGGAGCCGCGTCCGGCGACGAAAGTTGTTGTAGTTGTTGGGCTTCCCAGGCCGCTTGTGCCTTGGCCAACTCGGCTTCACTCGGACCACTGGGTGCCACGGGAACCGCGATCGGCTGGCCGAACACTTCGCCACGCGTGACCTTGATGGTTGCCCCTTTGTTGTTGATGTCGGTCCCTTGATTGAAAAATGCAAACACCGCGTAGTAGTCGCGGTGTGGAATCGGATCGAATTTATGCGTATGGCATTGCGCACAGGCGACGGTTAATCCCAGCCATACGGCGCTTGTGGTGTTCACGCGATCGACCACCGACTCGTGCCG
>JBGSHH010000855.1:0-1967 GCA_041752355.1 Pirellulaceae bacterium
AGCGATATGTCATCTTGCCAGGTCCCGAGCATGAATACACCGCCCTCACGAAGAAGAGGGTCGTCATTGACGATCGAGCGCGCATTGAGCGCATTGCCGCAATACTTAATGCATCGTCCGAGATTTCGCCAAATCACCCAGGAACACGGTGGACGGCCACCGTCGAGGTTGTGACGCGAGACGGGTCATACTATTTCAGCGTCTTGGCCACTGAACCTGGCGACACCAACGGCACGCTCGTCAGTCCTGAAACTTCGGATCAAGCCGGTGGCTGGAATTTGGGACACGTCCAAGCTAATGGCCTTGAAAAAATAATCGAAGAGGCGGCCTCGAACGACTGAACGCATTTGTCCCCGCCATCCCACTCTGCTATCCTTACCCCTAGTGAGCAGCGCTATCTGGTTCGTTGCTCCGCCGCCCTGGGTTGCCGGGGTCGCACTCCGCCATTCGGAGCCACCAGCACATTCCCTTGTGCTTTCTAGGTGCGCTCCATGCAAATCGAAACCTGGCTCATCGACCGCGTCATTCCTTACGACAAAAATCCCCGCAAGAACGACCCGGCAGTGGCCGCCGTCGCCAAGAGTCTGACCACGTTCGGTTGGCGGCAACCCATTGTGGTCGATTGCGATGGCGTGATCGTGGTCGGTCACACTCGCTGGAAAGCGGCCAAGCAACTCGGCTTCACGGAAGTCCCGGTCCACATCGCCGCTGAACTCACGCCGGCGCAGGCCAAAGCCTATCGCATTGCCGATAATCAAACCGCCACCATTTCCGAATGGGATCTCGAGCGGCTCACCAGCGAACTGCTGGCGCTGAAGGATGTCGACTTCGACCTGGACGTGATTGGGTTCACGCCCGAAGACTTGTCCAAATACATCCATCCCGCTGGGAACGAAGGCTTGTGCGATCCCGATCAAGTTCCCGAACCACCGGACGATCCGATCACACAACCGGGCGATCTGTGGATCCTCGGCAACCACAGACTCTTGTGTGGCGATTCCAGTAAACCGTCTGACCTGGACCGCCTGCTCGATGGTCAGCCCATTCATCTCGTGAACACCGACCCGCCGTACAATGTCAAAGTGGAACCGCGCAGCAACAATGCCATCGCGGCAGGTAACTCGTCATTCGCGCCGGCCACGCACCATCAGCAACTCGATCTGGCCCGCGATCCCAACAAGGCCAAACGCACCACCAAGAAAATGCGGGCCAAGGATCGGCCGCTGGCGAACGACTTCGTGACGGATCAGGAATTCGAACGGATGCTGAACGCCTGGTTTGGGAATATCGCCCGCGTATTGCTGCCGGGCCGCGCATTGTACTGCTGGGGTGGCTATGCGAACTGTGCCAACTACCCACCGGTACTGAAGGCGCACGGACTCTATTTCAGTCAGGCGGTCATTTGGGTCAAAGAGCATCCGGTGCTGACACGCAAGGACTTCATGGGGAACCATGAGTGGTGTTTCTACTGCTGGAAAGAAGGCGCTGCTCACAAGTTTTACGGTCCGAACAATATCCCCGATGTCTGGCCCGTGAAGAAGCTGCACTCCAGCAAAATGGTCCATTTAACCGAGAAACCGGCGGAGCTTGCCGCCCGCGCCATGCAGTATTCTTCGCAACCTGGCGAGAACGTGCTGGACCTGTTTGGTGGCAGCGGTTCGACCTTGATCGCCGCCGAGCAGAACGCCCGCCATGCCTTTCTGATGGAACTCGATCCGCCGTATTGCGATGTTATCGTCCAGCGCTATGAACAATTCACCGGCAAGCAGGCCAAGCGCGTGCCCAGCGCGTAATACCACGTCGCGCCGGAATGCCGCTAGCCACGACTGATCCCTGGGAACCAACATGGCGAAATCCCAAAAGTCGATCGTCAAGAATCGCATCAACGATGTGCTGCGCCTGATGACGGTCGGCGCGGAGTTCGCTGATATCAAGGGCTATGCGCGCGAGCATAACTGGGAGATCGG
>JBGSHH010000856.1:0-4023 GCA_041752355.1 Pirellulaceae bacterium
GTAACCTTCGCAGGGCCGCTTCGTTCTCGCGCGTCCCGTGTTCCAGTACTTCCTCCGCGATCCGCCAGACACCGGTGCGGAACGGTTCGCGTTTCTCGACCGCGATGAAGAACGCCGGCATCCGCAAACCGATACGTTGGCGCAACACCGCCACGTAGAAGGCCAACTGATGGCAGTAACCGTAGCGTCGCGCATCGGCCTCGAAGTAGTCGAGGCTGTCGACCGTCTTGAGGTCACAAACGGCGCGGTGCGGCGCGAACCAGTCAATGCGAATCTGACAAGGGACGCCGCAGTACTCGCTCCGCACGACCCCTTCGGCCACGCCATCGGACAACAATTCGCGGGCGACTTCATGGCGTTGAACGCTATCGGCCATCTGCTGCACGAGGTGAAATTGCTCGGCGGTCAGGACATCTTTGCCTTGCGCCTCGGCCCAATCACTGAACGCTTTCGTGGTGGAGCCGAACGGTTGGCCCGTCTTGGGATTGATGGGGCCACCCACCGCAAACGCTGCCTGAAAGGCTTCCTGCCCTTCCAGGATCAGCGTATGCGCTGCCCGACCTAGCAGATAGGCGGGCCGATCCTCATCCAGGATCAATCCACAGCGTTTACGGAAAAACAACTGTGGACAGCGACGGAAGTCACCCAGCAGATGGCTGGAGAGATACTCGCCCCGCCGGGCGTGATAGACTTCCGCTGGTTCATGCAACAGAACCTCGGTGGGTGGATGTTCTAGGACTGGTGCTGACATAAGAACTCTCGTGAAGATGTTGGGATTGCCGATCGCGACGACGACTGAGGTGAAACGGCGGCATTAGCCACACTCGCCCAAACCGGCCTCGCGAAAGTGCTGCCGAATCAATTCCAGGCGACGTTCCAGAGTGGTCCGCGAAATTCCCAAGTCGCACAGGACTTCCGCTTGCGACTGCGTCTTGAGGCGCTCGCAGATGGCTCGTAATTCCGCCGGCATGGTACGCAGCGCGGCCTGCACATCGAGCGCGAGATCGACTTGCTCGGTGTGGCTGATAGAATCCTGACCCAGCCCCGTGCGATGCTCTTCCTCGCTGACGGTGGCTCCCAGCTCCACCAACTGACCATCGCCGTCATCGATCAGTACATTGAGCGAGGAGAGTTCGCAGTGAGCCTGGCGACGTTGCGAGCGTTGACGGCGACGCAACGAGATTGCCGACATACGCACTACGGTTTTGACGAACGTGGACCAGCGTGCTTTGTCGGGATCGAAATTGGCGGACTGTTCCAGCAGCGCCAACAGCAAGTCTTGCGCGACGTCCTCCAGATCGGAGCGGGGAAACGTTCCCTCCTCGACGAGGGCTTGCGCCGTATGGCGAATGCATTGCGTGCTGAATTTGTCGGTGCTGTCGGGCGTGTGTACGACGGTCATGGTCGGTGCTCCTGGTTGCTGTAAGCGACAGGGACGGCACCAACAAAAACAGCGGATGGACTGCGTGCGCTGCCGTTGTCGGCGTCGCCCACAATCGCCTCCGCTTAGCGGTCAGCAAATTGTCTGGCTGGAAAATGAAAACTTACGACTCAAGGAATTTGTCTAGCGCGCTGGAGGCGCTCCATCATCCTCCCATTCGACGAGAAATGGCAAACCGTCTTGGATCACCAACTTGGTGATCAGGCCGTTCTGCTTGTGGTCCAATAGCTCGAACAGTTCCACGTGCTGCTCTTTGAGAGCAAAGTCACGCGCCACGACTTTGGGCGATTGGCGCTTGCCACCCAGTTTGAAGGCTTGCTTGATCTTGGGTGGCGGATCGGTCAGCGGTTCGCCCTGGCGAACCGGCAAATTGTAAATCGTGCCGTGATACGTCTGATGCATCCGTTGCACCAGCCAGCGTCGCGCTGGCGTCAAGGTTCGGCTCTCTACGCTCATGGTGTTCGATCTCAGTGTCACACAACTTCCCCACTTGAAAACATCCGCAAAACGGAGCCAACATGCCCCACAAAGTTTTTCCGCCTCGCACGTGCGCAGCGCGCAAGTTGAGCGCGGTGTGGATCGGGGGGAAACGAAACCAGTAGAAACTGGGCGTTGGCCAGTTGAGCAAAGGGTGTCCAACAAGCTTGAGCGGTTTCGGCGCAACGCCGGATAGGTAATCGCTCAGGGAGGCGAAACGGCGGTTCGTTAGCTAGCCGCGCCGCGCACGGCGACGACCTTGCCCACGATCCGCAGATCCGTCTCGGGGCCGATCGGAATCGGCCGATACTTCTTCACCGGGCTATCGGGTTGCAGCTCGATGACGTTCTCACGTAAATACAATCGTTTCACGGTCGCCTCGCCGTCGACCAAGGCCACGACGATGTCTCCGCATTCCGCCAGGGGTTGTCGACGCACGATCACAATATCGCCATCGCCAATCCCGGCGCTGTGCATGCTTTCGCCTTGAATTTTCAGCGCAAAGCAGAGGTCACCTTTTGCCAAGTCCTCCTCGACCAACACTTCTCCGAGCAAGTTCTCTTCAGTCAAGATCGGCGCGCCAGCCGCCACCGTTCCGACCAAGGGAATCGGCCATAATCTCGAGGGCTTGTCCTGCGCTTTGCGTAAGACCACCAAGCCTCGTGTCTTGCCGCCAGCCTGCTTGAGGTAGCCCTTGCGGACAAGTTGCTTCACCTGATCGTGCGTACTGGCCGGCGCGAGTTCCAACAGGTCGGCCAATTCCTGGATGGTGGGCGCGAACTGGTGCCGCCGGATGTAGCGCTCGATTTCCAAGAGCGTCCGCCGCTGCGGCGCGGTGATTTCCGCCTTCGGTTTAGGACCACGTTTTTGCGGCTTGGCCGGCATGACAATCCGCCCGTAAATAAAAGGCCGTATAAATGTTAAATAGACCGAATGTGCAGCGCGGTGTGAAATATAGAAAGTCGCCAGTGCTAGCACAAGTCCCCGCTGAGAATTTTTCGGAAAATTGCCAATTGGTGGGGCATAGCGCGCGCCGTTTGCGGAAGTTAATCAGTAGAGGGACACGTTGGGTCAATTGTGCGCGCGGAACCTTGGCATGAGCGATTTGTTGGCGGCGGCACTGCGGTATGCCGAACTAGGCTACCCAGTGTTTCCGTGCGCGCCGGGACGCAAAACACCCCTGACCCGGCAGGGATTTCACGACGCCACCACGGACACTGAGCAGATCGAAGTTTGGTGGCAGCGTCATTCCACTGCCAACGTCGCGATCGCCACGGCGGGGCTCGTCGTCATCGACGTCGACGGTCCGGAAAACAGCTGGCTCGCGGATCAGCCCGAGCGCGTGTCCGAGTTGGCGGCGGGCTGCGTCGCCGTCACACCAGGCGGCGGCAAGCATTACTACTTCCGACAGCCGAACGATAACACCATCAAGTGCCAGACGGGGCAGTTGGCACCGCAGGTGGATGTCCGCGCCGACGGCGGTTACGTGCTCGTGCCGCCGTCCATCGTCAGCGGCAAGGCTTATCACTGGGTGGAAGGGCTGGAACTGGATCAGCCCATCGATCGGCAACGCGCGCCGCCGCTGTGGCTGGTGGAATTACTCGTGCCGACCACGGTCGTCGAGCGAACTTCGGCCAGTAGCGTAGGTGACAGCGACGCCAACCGCATTCCCCACGGTCAACGGAACGACACGTTGGCACGCTTGGCGGGCACGATGCGCCGCGTCGGTATGTCGCAAGCCGAGATTCGCGCGGCGCTGCGCCAAGCCAACGACGACCGCTGTTGGCCACCACTCTCGCCCGCCGAGGTTGAGCAGGTTGCGGCGAGCGTGGCGCGGTACGTGCCCGATCAGATCGCCGTCGCCGTAACCGAGAATCATTACCAACAGATGTACGCCCAGGGCAAGCCGGGTGAGCCGCTGACATTTGAGGCGATCACGTCGCAGGAGCTTGACGAGAACCAGTACGAACTTGAGTACCTGATCAACGGTGTCCTGGTCCGCGGCCAGCCAGGCGTCATTGCCGGCCCGAAGAAGACGTTGAAGACGAACCTCAGTATTGACCTGGCGCTCTCGCTGGCCTCGGGCGGTCGCTTTCTCGATCATT
>JBGSHH010000857.1:0-1624 GCA_041752355.1 Pirellulaceae bacterium
GCACCACGTTGTTATGCACCAGCGCGGCGTAACGGCCATCGGGACTGGGGCGAATAAAGTTACTAGGACCCAAATTGCTGGGATAGACTTGCAGCGCTTCGCCGGATATCAAATCCCAAATACGCAGACTTGCATCGGCTCCCGTCGAGTACGCGCGACGACCATCGGCGGAAAAAGCGACGCCGTACACATGGTGGGTGTGGCCTTGATAAACCTTGAGCAGCTTCGCGGTCGTGGGCGTGACTTGCCACAACCGCGCGTCGTTGCCGCCGCACGTCAAAGCGAACGAACCGTCCGGCGAGAGGGCGGCACCATACGTATGACTCTGGCCATCGAAGGCGATTTGCTTTCCTTTCATGTCGCCAATGCGGACCGTGTTGGTGATGCCGGACAGAATCGCGAAGCGCCCATCCGCCGAGAAGCTTTGCACGCGAGTGTCCTCGCCATGCTTCAAATCGTGACGGAAGAGTTGGCGGCCCGAAGCGAGATCCTGCCCGATATAAAAGGCATCTTTAGCGCGCAAGGCCCGCTTGCCGTCGCTGGAAAGGAGCAGGTGGGCGCCACCATCGGGCGCATCGATCGCGCGAAACTCACCGCCATGCAGTTCCCAGATGCGCAACTTATTGTCGTCGCCGAGGCTGGCGAATCGTTTGCCATCATCAAAGAAAGCGATGTCATGGATCTTGCCAGTGTGGCCTGTGTATTGGCGCACTTCCGCGAGCGTGTCGACGTGCCACAGATGCAGAACGTGTTTGTCGTCAGCAGTCACGAGGTAGCGTCCATCGGGCGAGAACGCCGCCGCGTGATGGCCGCGAAACAAGTGCAAGGTATCGGCCTTGACCGGCGCGAACGACGCAGGCAACGCTTCCACAAGTGTCTCGATCCGCTGTTGCAGCTTCTGCGCATCCAGGCCGGTGAGCGCCGACTTGGCTTGCCCGAGGAGTTTCAGTGCATGACGCTGAACACTGGCTTGGGCCGTCGGCGGTTCTATGTCGGCTTGATTCAGCCAACGATCGGCGAGTGCTATTAGGTCGGCACCTTTCGCCTCGCCGCGCAGATCGGCTTCGGCGAGTTGCGCGTATTCGGCATTGCCACCGAGCGCCAAGAGCGGCGTCCCCTTGCCCCAGTCCTCGCGATAAAAACATTGATAGCGACCCAGCGCCAAATTCGCATCCGCGTCGGCGACCGACTTCATCAGCTTCGCGCGCAGTGCAGGCAATTCACCGAGCAGCGGCTCGATCTCCGCGATCGCCGTTTGATAGTCGGACAAGCGTTTCGTGAGGCTGGCGTCCTTGGCCTTGCGCGCGGCGTTCAAGGCGTTATTCACCGCCTTGCCTGCTTCTGCGTACCGCTCTGCGAGCGCGAACTGCCTGGCAAGACTCGCGCCAAATTCCACCTGCTGGACTTGATGTTGGGAGAGGACACTGCCATCGAGCTTATCCAGCATCTCCAACTGCATCGCGAGTGCGTCGAAGATGTATTCCGCCGCCAAGCGATCGCAGAATTGCCGCGTGAGGATCACGTCGCCGGCACTCGCCGCGATATCGCGACCAATTCTCAGCGCGGCGTAGCGCGTCGTGGGATCCGCTTTAGTATCGAATGCGAGTTGGAAGAGCTTTTGGGC
>JBGSHH010000858.1:0-2938 GCA_041752355.1 Pirellulaceae bacterium
GAGGGAACCCTTCCCTTCGTTCGCCTTGGGATTGGCCGCGACGATGCCATGCCCTTGCATGTTCGATTGCCCGGCGAGAATGAAGACCTTGACGGTGTCTTCGGCCTGTAACGTGCCAGGCACAATCAGCGCCAAGGCGAGAAGAAGTAGGTGTCGAATGAGCATGCGTTATGGCCTTTCGATGCGCGAGGTGAGGAGGGAGAGGAGCGGAGGGATTGGCAGGTAAATTGCGATGCTTATATTACCACCACGACCATGCGTTGGCGAACATTTTATGCGAGGCTTCAAGCCTCTGTCTCCGCAAGGCTGGAGATCGCGCCGAAAACGTGTCAGAATGTGTTGGCTTGTTTGGATCCTGCCAGCGAACATCCTCCCTCTGAGTTTGAATATGAAGCTCCGCGTCACGTCTCTAGCGATGGTACTGCTCGTCTTCACCTTGGCCGCCCATGCGCTCGCTGCCGAGCCCATCAAAGTCGTCATCTGGGACGAGCAGCAGCCGGCGCAAAAGGAGGCGTATCCCAACTTCCTGGGCAACTACATCGCGGACTATCTCAAACGCCAGCCAGGCTTGGAGGTGAACTCCGTCACGTTCGATCATCCCCAGAAAGGACTCTCGGACGAAGTGCTCGACAACTGTGATGTCTTGATCTGGTGGGGACATGTCCGCAACGCCGAGATCAGCGAAGCGGAAGCGCAGCCGGTGATCGATCGGCTCAAGGCAGGCAAGCTATCGTTGTTGGCGCTGCATTCGGCGCACTGGGCGACGCCGTTTGTGATGGCGATGCACGAGCGCGCCGCCGCCGATGCCCTCGCGAAACTCCCACCGGAAAAGCGACAGCATGCGAAAGTGGAATTCCTCGGCAAATTCGAGCGCCGCCCGCCGGCGCGCGACGCAGAACTAAGCCCGGCGGCCACCTACGAACCGCAGACCGACGGCACGACCCTTATCAAGATCACGCGTCCCAACTGCTGCTTCCCCGCCTATAAGAATCATGGCGAGCCGAGCGAGATGCGGACGCTCTTGCCTTCGCATCCGATCGCGAAAGATATCCCGCGCAAGTTCACGCTGCCGCATACGGAGATGTACGACGAGCCGTTTCATGTTCCTACGCCCGACGCTGTCGTCTTTGAAGAGCATTGGAAAGAAGGCGAGCATTTTCGCAGCGGTATGCTCTGGCAAATCGGCCAAGGGCATGTCTGCTACTTTCGCCCTGGGCACGAAACGCATGCGGTCTACACGGAGAAAGCGCCGCTGCAGATCGTGGAAAATGCGGTCCGTTGGCTTGCGCTCCAGAACCGCGCCGCGGCGAAACTGAAGGTAGGCGAAGCGGTGCCGTTGTTCGATGGCAAGACGCTCGATGGCTGGACCACCGAGAACGGCCAACCCATCACCACAGGCTGGCAAGTCGACGAGGGAACGCTGCATCGCGCTGATCGCGGCGGCAATATCTTCTACGAGTTTGAAGTCGGCGACTTTGAGTTGACGTTCCAGTGGAAGATCGAAAAAGGCGGCAACAACGGCTTGAAGTATCGCGTCCGCGACTACAACCGCCAACTGCTGGGCTGCGAGTATCAGATTCTGGGCGAGACAGGGCGCAGTATGTCCAAAGGCTCATGCGGCGCGCTGTATGAACTTTACGAACCCAACGATAAGAAGCAGCTACAACCACTTGGAGAGTGGAACACGTCGAAGATTGTCGCGCATGGTGCGACGATCGAACATTGGCTCAATGGCGAGAAGATCGTCGAGGCAGACCTGGCCGCCGAAGAGTGGCGGCGGCGCTTGATGCAAAGCAAGTTCTCGGAACACAAGGACTTTGCCCGCAACACCAAGGGGCGCATCATGTTGACGGATCACGGCAGCCCCGTCTGGTATCGCAATCTCGTGCTCACGCCGCTGGCGAACAAGGAGATTCCGCCGCTGCCTGCGGTCGATGTGAACTACAAGATCGCGCCGCTCACCGCAGAACAGCTGCAAGAGTACAAGCTGGGAACAACGTTTTACAAGAAAGGGACGATGGTCCAGGATATTCTCATCGCCACTTCGCCGCGCGTTTCGGATGATGCGATTCGCGAAGCGGCCTATCAATTCGATAGGATCATGCAGAATATTCAGCCTGCGGTGGCGCAGCGCATTCGCGATCGCAAGGTGCTCTGTCTCTTGATCGGCCATGATGAGTTGACGTCCGATCTGCCGCAGTTCGCGACCGACAAGATGGGCAAAGAACTGGACTTTTACAACTGGCGGCAGCGCGGTTTTCTGACGCATCACGAGGAACGGCCGACAGTCGTCTTCGCGGAAGAAGACGTGCTGGAATACGAAGGAGGGATGCAGATAGAAAGCATTCTCGTCCACGAATTCGGCCACGTGATCGATGGGGCTGGCTTCGACGATGCCTTGCGGGAAAAGCTCACGCAATGTTTCGATCGCGCTCGCGCACAAGGCATTTGGATGGATGGTCGCGCGGCGCAGCGCTTTCGCCGCGTCAAGGACGAGCAACCGGTCAGCCTGCTGGAGGCCTTGGTCAAATCCTTTCCCAATCAGCCGCGCGAGCTGTTTGAGAAGTGCCTCGACGGTGGCGATATCCTGGTCAACGGCAAGCCAACGAATGCGAAAGTCGAGGTCACCACTAAGGACGAAGTGCTGATTGTGTTTGGCGGCGAAAAGGAATGCTATGCCCATAAGAATCGGGCGGAGTATTGGGCCGAAGGGGTGCAGTGTTGGTACGACACGAACCGCACCATGGACCACGACCACAATCACATTCACACCCGCGCCCAACTGAAAAAATATGACCCGCCGCTGGCGAAGCTCTGCGAGGAAGTGTTAGGCGATTCACCTTGGCGGTTTGTTTCGCCGCGCAAGCGCGCCGGCACCGAGCATCTGCAGAACTTCGATCCAAAGCAATCGCCTGAGGCGGTCGATCCGGAACACATC
>JBGSHH010000859.1:0-8971 GCA_041752355.1 Pirellulaceae bacterium
TCTTCGCGGACGAGGCGCAGGCTGAGCGGCACGTTGGGAATATTCACCGCCTTACCGGTCACGCCGACGCCGTCGCGAAAGTATTCAAGATGAAAGAATATGTTCCCCGTGGTGCCGTTCGCGGAGCGCAGGAAACGCACGAAGTTCTTCTCATCCTGCCAAAGGAGCAGGCCAGCACCGTGATAACTCTTTGTAGCGCCAGGTTCCGTCTGCGGCGGCGAAAATGCCGCGATTCTTGTAACCAGCTCAAAGTCACCTGCCACGCTTTGGAGCACGCGCGGAGCAGTGAGATCGTTGAAGCGCGGGGTCGGATTGAGATTGTGTTCGCCGCCGGGAATCGTGATCGCCAGCCCGTCCTCGTCGGGCGTCATGGGACAGTCACGTCTCGGATCGACGACCGTTCCCCAGCCTGCTAGATCCGCGCCATGCGACGATGATTTTGACGCCGTTCCCAAGTTCGAGAATAAGCCGTAGCACGCTACGGCGAGCAGTGCGAACAGCGATGTTACCGCGATCCACTTCCAAGGCGTGGCGAGCGCCGGCATCCGGATATGTGCCTGTGCCTGTTCCTGTCGTGGGATGCGCGAGAAGTCCCGCAGCCCAGCATGCGTTTCGAGCTGTTCTTGGCAATTGACGAGCACATCGGCGATTTCTCGCGCCGTTTGATAACGCTCACCCGGGTCCTTCGCGTGCAGCTTGGTGATGATCTCACAGAGCCACTGCGGTGTTTCAGGAATGACTTCCTTAATCGGGCGCGGCGTATCTTCGGCGACGCGTTTGAGCACAGCGAGCGTCGTCGGCGCGCGAAATGGAGGACGGCCGGTCACCATTTGGTACAGCACGCTCCCCAAGCTAAACAGGTCGGCTCGTTGATCGAGTTTGCGACCCAGTGCTTGCTCGGGAGCCATATAGAGCGGCGTGCCGGCGATCATGCCACTTTGCGTCATGCTGGCGTCGTCGGCGGCGCGGGCCAGACCGAAGTCGGTGATTTTGACGCGGTCCTGAATCCCTTTTTCGAGCAAGATATTGCCGGGCTTGATGTCGCGATGGATCAGCTTGATGGCATGGGCGGCTTCCAAACCTTCCGCGATTTGAATTCCCAGCCGCAACACGGTAGTCACATCGAGCGGCCCGGTGTCGACTAATCGCTGTTGTAGAGTCTGCCCCGGGATGTATTCCATCACCAGGTAGGGAATCGGTTTTTCATCGACAGCATAGACGCTTACCACGTGTTCGTGACGAATCGCAGCCGATGCTTGTGCTTCACGCAAAAATCGCTTGCGGGCAGGTGAGGTGGCGGCCAATTCCAGCGCCATCACCTTGATCGCCACGACGCGTTGTAGTTTTTCATCGAAGGCTTTCAGCACCGTGCCAAAGGCACCGCGTCCGATGACTTCTAGAATTTCATAGTGTGCCAGTCGCCCTAAGGAATCCGGACGTTGAGATGGCTCTAGAAAGCCTAGCGGTATTTCGTCGTCGTCATCGCTGGAGTTAGGATATATAAGTCTTGGCCCCTTGGCGATTGAATCCACGGTGCCATCATCGTCGTCATCGGTGGAGCCGTTGCCGATGACAACGGTGGGAGCGCTGCCGCCTCTGGAAGTGCGATCGATCTGATCCACCACTGGGGTTTGTAGAAACAGGCTGCCCCCTTCGTGTGAAGCCAATAACGACTCGACGCGGGATAGCAACTTGGCATCTTCCGCGCAGGCCGATCGCAAAAAGGCTTCGCGGGCCAGGGGATCGTCAAACTCCATCGCGGACAGGAAAAGCTCTCGTTCGTTCATGACGCGGCTCTCCGCCATTACCGGGACCAGAAAAGAAACCGCTAACAATGCGACAAATAACGCTGAGTCACGCCAGAAAAGTTTTGCCTATTTTCCTTTTTCCGCCTCGCCCGCGATTTCCCTGTGCAACCACGCCCGCGCAAAAGCCCAGACCCGATCCGCTGTGCGGGCCGATATTCCCAGCATTTCCGCAGCATCCGCGAGCGATAATCCGGCGAAATATCGCAAGTTTACCAATTCGACCGCCTGGGGATCGATCGCCTTCAGACGGTTGAGAGCGTCATCAAGCGCAACAAGGTCTTCATGGATTTCTGGCATAGCAACATGCAGATCGACGAGTTCCTGTCGCGTTCGTTCACCGCCATGTTTAACACGTTTCTTGCGGCGAGCATTGTCCACGAGTATCCGCCGCATCGCTTCCGCCGCCGCAGCGAAGAAGTGTCCCCGGCCATCCCAGTGCTGCTCACTCCCATTGGGTGAAGTCTGAGGGGTTCCCACCAATCGCAAGAAGGCTTCATGCACGAGCGCGGTGGCTTGTAACGTCTGGCCTGGATTCTCGAAGGCTAGTTTGGCCGCCGCCAATTTCCGCAATTCATCATAAACCAGCGGCAAGAGTTGCCCTGCCGCCGTCGGATCGCCGGCTTCCATGCGCGATAAGATGTAGGTAACGTCGGACAAAGAGCGCGGCTCCGAGGTGCGGCATCCGAAGGCGACTAATGATCTGCTTTGAAGAGAATCGCAACGCGACTTATCCGAGTATTGTGGGACGATCAGACGCAGGGCGTCAAGCGTCTTGGATTCGAGCCAAGAAACGAAGCAACGCCGCCTCATGGTCGAATGACGGCGCTCGCCAGGCGAGACGCTGTCAACTGACGATCAGACGGCGTTGAACGACGCTTACAACGACTCGCTATCAGACCATGTCTTTCAGGGTCTTGAGCGGGCGAACGCGAACCACATTGCGGGCCGGTTTGGCCTTCACAATAATCGCTTCTTTGGTGAACGGGTTGATACCAGGCTTTTCTTTGGTAGCTGGCTTGCGTACCAAAGTGATCTTGGCCAGGCCAGGGATCTGGAACATGCCAGCGCCCTTTTTCGAGAGCGACTTGCCGATTTCGGCGTTCAGTGCTTCAAAGACGGCCGAGACTTCTTTTTTTGACAGTCCGGTCTTCTCCGAGATGGCAGCGAAGACTTCGCTCTTAGACGGAGCCTTTTTGGGAGCAGCGGCTTTCGCCATAGGGATTCACCCTCCTTGCGGGTAGAAACATGGGATAGGAATCTTTACGTCCGTCCGCGCGGCACGGACTCAATTGCGGCCTTCCGAAACCGCGAACGGCGTTGATTAAATCGATTACACAGGGAATTGCAAGCCAGAATCCCGCGTTTGGTGCGGAAAAATCGCTAAATTCCGCGTATTTTTAGCCATTTGCGGTGCTTCTGTGATCGGCAAGGTCGCTGGCAAACTTAAACGATGAGCGAAAGAGGGCCGGTTTTGTGGGTGAAAAGGGAGGTCGTAATGAGCCGGCAGGCGACGGAACGAGGTGTCAAAGATATTCCCGCTACCACGGGACGTTGCGGGTTACGGTTACACCGAGTTTGCTCTCTTGGCGCACAATCAATAAGATACTGTTGGACATGCACTTAGGTCGTGCGCCCGTGGGCCATTTTCAGGAGAGCACGCCGATGATGAAATTCGCGAGGCGTCGCGCGGTTCAAGATGGATCGTTTATTTGCCTTGGTTTAGTTTGGCTGGCGCTGTCGTCAGGGGTGGCATGGGGTCAATTTGGCGTGCCCGGCACCAGTACCTCCCCCACCAGCGCCTTTCAAATCATTCCGCGCGAACTTCGACAAGAACTGTCCCGCGCCGCGAAAGCCAGCGAAGAGCAACGCTTCGCCGAAGCGGCAGGCCTGCTCGGCGAATTGCTGCAGCAAAACGAATCCGAAGATTACTTTATCGATCCTTCTGGTGGCGCGTCATTCAAAGGCGAAGCACAACGACTAATCTCGGCGCTCCCCAAAGCGGGACGCGAATCGTACGAACTTCAATTTGGTGCTGAGGCACGCGTGCGCCTCGCCGCTGCCCTCGATGAAGGTGACGACACCAAACTCGCCGATGTGGTGCGAAAGTATTTTGATACCAGCGCTGGACATGAAGCAGCGCTACTTTACGCGCGCCAGGCGCTCGATGCCGGCCAACCCTTGGCGGCAGCGGTAATTCTGGAACGACTATCGAATCAAGGTGCCGAAGTCGCGCGCTTTGAGCCGGAGCTCGCGTTGCTCACAGCGATCAGTTGGCGAATGGGTGGTCGCCGAGACGAAGCGGCCGCGGTGCTCATGAAATTGCAGCAGTCGCAAGCAAATCGCCCTTTAGTAGTGGGTGGCCAACGCGCGCCCAAGTTCGCGGATGCGGTGGAAGCTTTGGCCTGGCTCGATCCACTGCTCGGAACGCAAGCGGTAGGAGATGGCACGCCTGTCAGCGAATGGGAAATGCATCGTGGCGATCCGTCGCGCAACGGCAAGACCACCGGCAGTATGCCCATTTCAATGTATCGCTGGCATAAGTATTTAGGACGCGATGAGAACGAAGACGACCTGCTAGCGCGGGAAGCGAAGAACTTTCAGAACAGCAATGTGGCCGCGCTGCCCGTTCTTTCCCCGTTAGTCGTGAACGATACCGTGCTGATGCGCACGGCGGATCGCTTGATGGCTGTCGATATCAATAGCGGGAAATATGTCTGGCGGTATCCTTGGGGTGACGAACGCTCCGAGGAAGAAGATGCTAGCTCGTCGCGATTTCGTCCAGCCAACGGACCGTCATTGCGACAGCGTGAACTTGGGCAGCGCGTTTGGGAAGATTGCGCTTTGGGCGAACTTGTCAGTGATGGCGAGTTGGTTTTCATGCTCGACGAGGTAGGCTACGCGCTACCCGGTTCCGCACCAGTGATTTTTGTTCGCCCCGGGGGCGCTCGCACTCCTAATCCCGGTCAGCCGACCGACGTGAATAAGCTGATCGCGATCAGCCTCGCAAAAGAGGGCAAGCTGCGTTGGTCCGTGGGCGGCGATACCGGCGATAATGAACCAGAATTGGCCGGCGCGTTCTTCTTGGGCGCGCCGCTGGTATTCGAGGGGAGTCTTTACGCCATCGCCGAGATCAACGGTGAGCTGCGTTTGGTCGTGATCGAAGCTACGTCCGGTAAGCTGCAATGGTCGCAACAATTGGCGCATGTCGATACGATGACGATCACGAAAGACAATCATCGTCGCCTGGCCGGCGCGCGACCCTCACTAGCCGATGGTGTGTTGGTTTGTCCCACATCCGCCTGCTCGGTTGTGGCCGTCGATCTGAACCAGCGAAAGTTGATGTGGGGTTATCGTTATAATTCCGTGACGAATCGTTCCGGCGGCCAATGGAATTACTACGCGATTCCTCCCCGGCCAATCGGCACGCATTGGATCGATTCGACCGCCACCATTGCTAAAGGGCGCGTGTTGATCACGCCCAGTGAAGCGGATGAGCTGATCTGTCTCGATTTGGTGACTGGCAAGCCAGTGTGGAAGCCACGCGCGCGCGCCGACGAGTTGAGTGACATGCTCTATGTCGCTTGCATTCATGATGGCAAGGCGATTTTGGTGGGCAAAACAAGCGTGCTGGCGCTGAAGATGAGCGATGGCACTGCCGCCTGGGATGACTTGTTTACACTGGATGGCGAAATGCCAAGTGGTCGAGGCTTTTATGCCGACCACTTCTATTACTTGCCAACGTCGCGGGCGGAATTACTCAAGATCGATTTGAACACTGGAAAAATAGCGTCTCGCGGCTCCACAGGGCGAGTGCTGGGAAATCTGGTGTGCTATCGCGATCAACTCGTTTCGCAGAGTTTCGACGGCGTTTCGACGTTCTATCAAAGCGAGGCCTTGCGTGAGTTGGTGGACCGTCGCTTAAAGGAAGAGCCGGAGGATCCCACGGCGCTGGCTCAACAGGGACAGATCCTACTGCACGACGGCAAGACCGAAGATGCGCTAACCGTACTGCGTAAGGCTTATGATCGCGATCAAGGAAACGACGACACGCGATTGCTATTGGTGCGAACGCTGCTGGAAGCGCTCAAACGCGATTTTACAACTTATAAAACCCTAGCAATCGATATCGAGCCACTTCTTGATCAGCCGCAACAGCGTCGCGAATTCCTGCGACTCAAAGCCATAGGCCTGCAAAAGTCAGGCGAGCTGGCTGCCGCGTTTGCCGCCTATGTCGACCTAGCGCAAGTTGCGAAGGGTGAACGCCCCGACATGCAACTCGGCGGCGCAAGCATGGAAGTGGTCGATCCGCAATTGCGCGTCCGATTCGATCGTTGGCTGCAAACGCGTTTGCAAGAGCTATACGTTGCTGCCGACGCCAAGCAACGGGGAGAACTCGATGCCGTCATTGCGAAGGCTTGCAGCTTGCCCGCCCAGAGCGCTACCGCCGACGCCTGGCAGCAAATCGTGCGGCATTTTGGCTGGCATCCGCAAAGCGATCTTGCGCGCGTCGAACTGGCTGCGCTGCGGCTGGAGTCGAATGAATGGTTGGCGGCGGAAATCCTGCTCACGAAGTTCACATTGCCAGGAGATGAACGCTTGTTGGCGGGACACGCGAACGCCTTGTTGGCGGGACACGCAAACGCCTTGTTGGCGACGCTCTATCACAAGTTGGGACGAGACGAATTGGCCGCCGCGGCGCTGGCGCGCCTGAGGCGGCACTGGCCCGATACTGTTGTCTACAATGGGCAAACAGGGACCGAGATATTCAAGGCCGCCCAGCAAAACAAAGAGTTGCCAACGCTGTTGAGCCAAGGCCATGCGTGGCCGACCGGCAAAGTAAGTGTCAAGGAAGGGCCCGATGTGGTGGCCTCGGGAATTGGCTATGCCGTCTATCAACGGGTTTATCCGATGCCGATGGTCGAGTCGCGAGGGGCGCTTGCACAAGGGGCGGCGTTCACCTTTGATATGGCGCGCAGCCAGTTGGTCCTGCGCGACGGTTTGGGCAATGAGGTCAATCAAGTTTCGCTGACTCGCCCCGACAGTCGGCGACCGATCGCTCCGCAAACCGGCTTGGCCCATGCGCACACCTACGGACATCTGACACTGGTGTCGTTGGGACAAGAACTAGTAGCGGTCGATATGCTTCGAAACACGGTCGAATCATCCGAGTCCACACTATGGCGGCAGGATCTATTGCCGCCGAATTCCGATACTAATGGCACGCTGCCACCCGTGCGCGGCCAGGTTGTCCCCTACACCTGGACGCTGCCTCGCAGTGTGCCGATGTTTGAGCCCGACCGTGTGATTGGAGCAGTGGCGGCGCTGAGTGAGCAAGCGGTTTGTTACGCTAAAAAACGCGAGGTCGTTTGCGTTGATCCATTGACTGGCGAGACGCTGTGGGAACGTTCGCAAACCGAACCTGGCACCGATCTATTTGGGGACGAGGAAATAGTATTCTTGGTTCCACCGCGTGGTAGCGAGGCGACCGTGCTAAGCGTGGCCGATGGCAGGGTGCTTGGCCAGAGGCATGTCGATCGGCTCGATTTTCGCTGGCAAACCTGCGGTCGTAATGTCTTGTCGTGTCGGCAAGATGGGCGGGAAATCATCGCGACACTCTATGATGCCTGGAGTGAAAAGACGCTGTGGACGAAGCGTTTTGCGTTTGGTTCGCGCGGCACACTTATCGGTCGTGATGAAATGGCCATGATGCAACCAAGTGGGGAACTGCTGATTGTCAATCTCGCTACGGGCGAGGTCGTACTCGACACGAAACTTTCGCCCGAACCCAAACTGCTCAACATATTCGCCTTGCGTAGTCCTGATCAGTACTTCGTTCAAATGGAAACGATCATTAACCAAGCGGATGAGATCGCGGGTACTTCCATTCAGCCCGCGCCTGGTGGGGATTACACTAAGATCGTCACGGGACCTCTCTATGCATTCGATCGCGCGACGATGAAACCAAGTTGGCAATCGCCAGCATTTATCAGTCAATTCGGTTTTATGCTCGACCAGCCGGCGGAATTGCCGTTCCTGTTCTTCTTGCGGCATAAGCAACCGACCGCCGGACGTGGGCCGGAAAAGCAACAAACATCGGTCATGGCCATCGATCGGCGGGATGGTCGGATGATCTTTGAGCGAGATAATATCCCCATCGCCCAAACAAATGTTTATGAACTGGTAGGCAATCGCGCCAACAACACCATCGAACTGAGCCTTTCGTCTGTCCGTTCGCCGCCCAACGTCAAATTGATTGAATTCAAATTGACCGATGAACCCATTCCACCAGCACCTCCGGCGCAAATGGGATCGGCATCCAGTTTGATTGCCCAAGCATCTTCCGCTGACAAACTGAATGCCTTCGGTCGCGCGTTGGAAGCTGGCCTGCGTAACGCGGCCGATGATTTGAATCGTGCGGGGGCAGGAGGGACGCCCGTTCGTCCACCGCTCCCGCCTGGCTTTCCTCCCGGATTGGTTCCGCAACCGCGTCGTGTCCCCTGAATGAAGCAACTCACCCGAAGTGGTGGTATTTCCCGTGATTTTGCCGGAAGTTGCGGGGATTCCGCTCGCACAATATTGGAAATGTGCGACACTTAGGGAGGGTTGGCGAAGTGTAAGCTTCTTCAAGCCCTCGTCCAATCCTCTCCCCCCTTGAACAAATCGGTAGGCAAAATGCACTAACTCTTGCCATCAGGCGGGGTTACGGCCTGCCGTGTGCCTTCAACTTGATTGCCTGAGTTGTTCGTCCCCGAGGAAAACCTATGACCGAGCATCGCCCGCCCCCGCAATCGCCCGATGCCCATGCCGCTACCGTTGCCGAGTCTGACGCCATTCGAAAACTTGGCGCCGCTCGTGAGAAAATCCTCACCCAACTCTCGCAGGTGATCGTTGGCCAATCGCAAGTGATTGAGGAATTGTTGATTTGCTTATTCAGCCAAGGCCATTGCTTGCTGGAAGGCGTGCCGGGGTTGGCCAAGACACTGTTGGTCAGCACACTCGCCCGCACGCTGAATCTTTCGTTCAGCCGAATTCAGTTCACTCCCGACTTGATGCCTGCCGACATCACTGGCACGGAAATCATCGAAGAGAATCGGAGCACAGGCGCTCGCGAGCGACGCTTCCTCGAGGGCCCGCTTTTTTCGCACATTGTCTTGGCCGACGAA
>JBGSHH010000860.1:0-5499 GCA_041752355.1 Pirellulaceae bacterium
GGCGAGCAAGAAATGCTTGACGCAGGCACGCTCCCGAGCGTTTAATGGGGGAATCTCCTCTCTCCATTATTTCTTATCTCGGGAGCATATTCATGCGTTCCGTACGCGTCGTGCGCGGTTTCACGTTGGTGGAACTGCTGGTGGTGATCGCCATTATTGGCATTTTGGTCGCGTTATTGTTGCCTGCGGTACAGTCCGCGCGTGAAGCAGCGCGACGCATGCAATGCACCAACCATCTCAAACAGCAAGCGCTGGCGGGGCATAATCATCTCTCCGCATTCAAGCATTTTCCGGCCGGAGGCTGGGGTTGGTATTGGATTGGCGATCCGGAGAAGCCGAAGGATTGGCAACAGCCTGGTGGTTGGATCTTCAACACGCTGCCGTACATGGAGCAGGAGACGCTCTACAACTTGCAATCCGGCAAGACCGGCAGCGCTCGCACCGCCGCCGCGAAGCAGATGCTGCAAACGCCGGTTGGTGCATTCAATTGTCCATCGCGTCGTGCGGCAAAGGTGCGTCCGGTGGGGACGTGGGACGCCCGTCAAAAGAAACCCCAGTTTACTGATTCGACCGACAACGCCGCGCGGGCTGACTACGCCGGCAATGGCGGCGATGTTTACACCGATGCCGGTTCCGGTGGTAGCCCGTTGCAGTACTACGGACCAAATACCTATGCCGAAGGCGTGAATGCGGCGGCTCAAGTTTCCTGGGGTAAACTCGAAGCCTTATCGACCGGCATTTTCTATCCTGGCAGCTATATCGATGAAGCGCAAATCCGCGATGGCTTGACCAATACGATTTACGTCGGCGAAAAGTATGTGAACATCGACATGTATGAAGTGCCGGAAAACGGCGGCGATAACGAGAGTATGTATATCGGCGACAACGCGGACATCGTGCGCTGGACCACTGCCAATCGTCCGCCTGTCCAGGATCGTGTGGGCTATGTGGGAGTCGAGAATTTCGGTAGCCCCCACGCTAACGGTTTTAATGCCGCGCTGTGCGATGGCTCTGTTCGCAACATTAGTTATTCCATCGATCTGGAGGTTTTTCGCCGTTTGGGAAATCGTCGCGATGGGCTGGTGATCGATGCCTCGAAGTTCTAACGCGTCGCGTCGGATGATGAACTAAATGCGAAAAGCCGCACAGTTTGGTGGGCGATTTAGCTCAAGCTAGCAGTAATCGGGGATTTAATCTCCTCGCGGTCAATTCGCGGCGGAGAAGGGCCGATATCACACCTACCCCGTTACTGGCTGACTCGTGCGCCGCAAGGTGTCGGTTCTCCTAGGGAACTAGCTTAGCCAACGTTTTCGCTCCGCGAGTCGCGATATCTGATGGTCGCTGACTCAACGCGTTTGAGGAATTGCTTGCGATGATTCGCCAGTCCCTTTCAGTGTGTGCCTTGGTTGGTGGTTGGGCAATTGCTAGCACTGCGCTGGCCCAGTTTCCGTCGGACTTGGGGGAATTGGAGCTGACGGCTCCACAAGATTTTGCCGCCGAGGTCGCGGTTGAGGAAGCGTCGGAAGAAGCTCCCCCTGCGAAGCGACGACCAGGATTCTCGTCCTACGTGTGGGTCGGTGAAGCGCCGAAGACCGCGGATGTCGCGGCGGAAATCCTCGGACAGACCGAGCCTGTCACAAAGGAAACGCCGAAAGTTGAGCTAACGCCGGCACTGCTTGCGTTGAACGATCGAATCGATCGCACGCTGAATTGGTACTACGATCATCCCGAAAATGTCGCCGATCGCAGCGTCTGGGGTGTGATGCACAATCTGATCGCGTTCGGCGTCGATACGCAGGTCGTCGCGAACGATCGCAAGGTGAATGCGATTGGTTGGGTCTGCTACAACGGTCCCTGCAAAGGGCAGCGGCTGTTCTACTTGCAAAATGGCCAACTGACTCCCAAGCAAGGCCCCGGCGTGCAAGGGCATCACGGGCAGTTTTTGGCGATGCTCGCCCAGTCGCGTGTGAAGTCGGATTTTCCCATTCGCGTGGAAGGGAAGGATTTCACCGTTGCGGATCTGATCGAGTTCGAGAAACGCACTTGCCAGAGTAAGACCGAACTGACATTCAAACTGATCGGCTTGGCCCATTACCTGCAATCGGATGAAACTTGGAAGAACGACCGCGGCGAAACCTGGAGCATTCCCAAACTCATCAACGAAGAACTCGCTCAGCCGATTGTCGGGGCTGCCTGTGGTGGTTCGCATCGCCTGACCGGTTTTAGCTATGCGGTGAATAAGCGGACCACTCGCGACGAAGCGTTCACGGGCGAGTGGTTGCGTGCGAAAAAATACGAGGATTCCTACCACGATTACATCATCAAGTTGCAAAACCCCGATGGTAGCTTCAGCAGTCAGTGGTTCGCGGGGCGTGCTGACTATGGTGGCGATCTACGAAAGCTTGAAACGACAGGTCACATGACGGAGTGGCTGGTTTATTCGCTCCCCAAAGAGCAACTCACCGAACCGCAGGTGGTGAAGGCGGTCGATTTTCTCAACGATCTGATGTGGCGCAATCGGGGCGAAGATCTCAAGATTGGCCCCAAAGGGCACGCGTTGCATGCCTTGGTGATCTATCAAGAAAAGCTCTTCGATGCCAAACCAGGGATGCGCAACGCTCGCCTCGCGACGCAAGGCAGCGGCCGCGCCGGCAAGTAGCTCTGTGGGTGAGTGCGCGGCGAATCCGTTCGCCGCTGAATGGGTCGGAGGCGACGCCCTGGGCCGATTGTCGCGCTGCCGTGGGTTGCCGAACCAACGCAAAATCCGTAGGATGCATCCGCATTCATCTTTCCACGGATTCCACCGTCTCAGGCGGACTTCAGCGGCGGCACCATGCGGAATTTCAAGCTCGGCAAGCAGTTCACGACCATGTTTGAAATGGCCGCGCGCCTAGCCACAACTGCTGAAGCCGAAGCCGTCCTGCTGCTCATCGAGGGAACCGCCGACTGGGACCAAATCAAGCAACGTGCCGGCGATTTTCGCACCATCATCGCGGTCGAGCGGGATTCCCAAGTCGATGAATTGCGCGCGCTGGAACTCAACTGCGTGGAAGTCGGGTTACCGGAAGCCCCGGTCTTTGAAAAGCTCGCCCAGGCGTTGTTGGAATGCGTGGCGGAAGACCTGTTGACGACGGGCGCGACGGTAATCGCGCTCTATAGCGGCTTCGATGCCGAAAAGATCGATTCGCTGAGCCTGATGCAGTTAGATGAACGTCTGGGACGGCTGACCGCCCGTGATTTACGACAGTTGGAAACGAGCGTCCCGCTGGAAACGCTGCGGGAAGTGGTCGATTTGGCGGTGGAAATTGGCCGCGAGGGGCGGGAAGGAAAGCCGGTCGGGACGATGATCGTCGTCGGCGACACGCGGAAAGTGCTGTCGCAATGCCACGAAGCAGGCTTCGATCCGGTCAAAGGCTACAGTCGCGAGCAACGCAATCTGCGCGATCCCCGCATTCGCGAGTCGCTTAAGGAAGTCGCGCAGCTCGATGGTGCGTTTATTGTCGCCGCGGATGGCACCGTGGAACGAGCCGCGCAGCTTATTGACACCTCGCCTGTCAGTCTCACGTTGTCCAAAGGGTTGGGCTCGCGACACTGGGCGGCAGCGGCAATTACCAAGAACACCAAGGCGATCGCCATCGTGGTGAGCGAATCCACTGGCACGGTTCGCATTTTTCAAAACGGCGAAGTGGTGCTCCGCATCGAGCCTTTCCGCCGCGCCATGAAATGGAAAGACTTCGTTGACGAACCGGAAGACGACAAGAAGTAATTGAACATGGAAATCCGTGTTGTTGCCATCGATTGGACGAATCCGCTGCATCGCGCGGCGGCCCTCGAACTGCTCGACTTGTACGCTCAGGATGAAATGGGTGGTGGTAAGCCGCTGACGGACGAAGTCAAGAACACGCTGCCGGACAAGCTCGCGGCACACGCTGGCTGCTATTCGTGGCTGGCGTTCGCGGACGAGGAAGCGGTGGGCATACTTAACGCGTTCCTCGGCTTTTCGACGTTTCAAGCGCGGCCGCTGCTCAACATTCACGACGTGGCGGTCCGCTCTGGGCGACGTGGTGGTGGCATCGGTCGGCAACTATTGGCGGCGGCGGAAGCGGAAGCGCGACGCCTGGGTTGCTGCCGCATTTCACTGGAAATTCGCCAAGACAACGCCATCGCCGCACATCTCTATCAAAGCTACGGCTTCGATCCTGGCGAGCCCCGCCACGAGTTTTGGGCGATGAAGCTGTCCTAAGTGAAGTAGACATCCTGTCTGTCGTTTTTTACCGCAGGCTGGAAGCCTACGCCACGAAATCCAACCTATCTAAACGCGACGGAAAACATCATCATGCCTACAGTTTTCTCCGGCGAAGCGCAAGCCACCTCGCAACGTGTCGCGGTTGTGGTGTCGCGCTACAACGAAGCGATCACCAAAAAGCTGCTGGAAGGCGCGATTGAAACGCTGACCGCACGAGGTGTTCCCGATGCGGCCATTGATGTCGCCTGGGTGCCGGGCGCGTGGGAGTTGCCGCTGATTGCGCAGCAATTCGCCCTGACCGAGGCCTGCGCGGCGGTGATCTGCCTGGGAGCGGTAATTCGTGGCGAAACGACCCACGATCAGCATATCAACACGCAGGTTGCCAACTCGCTGGGGCAAATCAGCCTGGCGAGCGGCGTGCCAGTGCTATTTGGTGTGCTGACTTGCAACACGTACGAACAGGCCGAATCCAGAGCCGGCGGCAATGTTGGCAACAAAGGGAGCGAATGCGCGTTAGCCGCCTTGGAAATGGCCAATCTCTTGAAAAAGCTGCAGGCGGAAGTGAGTATTCGTCGTGGTCTGGCGTAAAAACCGATCCTGTGGGGTGGCTCCCTCGGCGCGCCAAGGCGATCTCCCGCTATAATTGCCTACAACCAGAGCGAACTTGCTGGAAGTTCGCTCTCGCGATTTGCCTTTGTCATTGCACGTGCGACGGTTCGCCGCCTGCACGATTTGCCCCGCGCCGAGTAAGCCCCATGTCCCGCCGCAGCCGAGCCCGAGAAGTGGCTCTTCAGGTGTTGTACGAAGACGATCTCAATTCAGGCCGTAATCCGGCTATTGCGGATATTTTCGTGCGCAAACGCCTCAATGGTGAGCCCCCCTTGATCGACTTCGCGATGTCGCTCATTTCCGGCGTGCGTCGCAATCGGGGCGAACTCGATACCATGCTCAGCGCGCGGGCGGAAAACTGGAGCCTCGCCCGCATGGCAGCGACCGATCGCAATGTGCTGCGGCTGGGCGCTTATGAGATTCTCTACACCGAGACGCCGGCGGCTGTCGTGATCAACGAAGCGCTCGAGCTAGCGAAGCGTTTTGGTGCCAAACAATCCGCGCAATTTGTCAACGGCATTCTCGACCGCGTGCTGCAAGAGAAGAAGAAGTAGCGTTTCTGCTGCCATTCTATCGAACAACCACTAACCCCTAACCACTCCCCACTATTCCCCATGGGCTGGCTCGACGTACTAAGCAAAGGT
>JBGSHH010000861.1:0-2670 GCA_041752355.1 Pirellulaceae bacterium
TAGTTCGCTATTGTGAATCGGCTTCTCCGCATCGGTAAATCCAACCGCCCCACCTTCCACCAGCGAACCGATCTCGGCGAGTTCTTTCCCCTCCCGATTCTTGCTCACGCAGGCGAGTACATAGACATTGCAATTGTTCGCCCGCACCGCCTTTTGATGCACGAACTCAACGCCCGCCTGCGTATCGAGCGGCGGATCCGTATTAGGAATGCAGGCGATGGAGGTGAATCCGCCTGCCAGCGCTGCTTCGGTGCCGGATTCGATCGTTTCATCTTCCTCGCAGCCGGGCTCGCGGAGTTGCACGTGCATATCGATCAGCCCAGGCGCAACGATCTTATTCGTGGCGTCGATGATGCGCTCCTCCCCTTGCGGCTGTGCATCGAAAGCCACGATTTTGCCGCCTTCGATTAGCACATTCGTGACGCGATCGACGCCGGAAGCGGGACAGATCACGCGGCCGTTTTGGATGAGTATGCGCATGGGTATCCGAGTTGTAGGATCGAGAGAAACCGAGCCGCTAAGCATTCATCGTCAGCCACAGCACCGCCATGCGCACGGCTAGACCATTGGTCACCTGATCGAGAATTACGCTGTGGGGGCCATCGGCAACATCGGGAGTGATTTCTACGCCGCGATTAATGGGCCCCGGAGCCATGATCAAAATATTGTCTTTCGCCTTAGCCAGGCGCTGTCGATTCATGGCGTAGAGCAAAGCGTACTCGCGAACGGAAGGGAAAGGTCGCGTGTATTGCCGCTCGAACTGAATGCGCAGCAGGTTGAGCACATCGCAGCGCGGCAGGATCGCGTCGAGACTATAGGCCACTTCCACACCGAATTCTTCCCATTGCCGTGAAACTAGGGTCGATGGTCCGCACAGAATCACATGCGCGCCGAGCTTTTTCAGGCCCCAGATATTCGAGCGGGCGGTGCGGCTATGGGCAATATCGCCGACGAGGGCCACGGTTAGGCCGTTCAGGTCGTGGCGATGCTCGCGAATGGTGAGAATATCGAGCAAACCTTGCGTGGGATGTTCGTGTGGCCCATCACCAGCGTTTACCACACATGCGCCGACATTCTGCGTGAGTAAGTACGGCGTGCCAGGAGTGCGATGCCGCACCACCATCGCATCAACACTCATCGCCTCGATGTTACGGGCGGTGTCGATGAAGGTCTCCCCCTTCGAGAGGCTGCTGCCGCTGGAGGTAAACTCCACGGTATCAGCCCCCAAACGCTTGGCCGCCAGCGAAAAGCTGTTGCGGGTCCGGGTGGAATTCTCAAAAAAGAGGTTAGCAACCGTCTTGCCGGCCAACACAGACAGTTTGCGTTTGCAACCATCCGTCGCCTGTTTGAACTGCACCGCCGTATCGAGGATGCAGGTGAGTTCCTCGGTGGACAGGCTTTCCAGGTCGAGTAAATGCCGACGGGTCCAGATGCTGGGCAAGGTTTCAAAGTCGGCGGTTGCGATGCTCATCGGAGCGACTCCTCGCGCTGAGAGGTCCGGCGGGCGTTTGGCAAATTCTAGCAACCGGCGGCAAACGTGCAATGAGTGTGTGCGTTTCGGCTTGGGTTTGGTCGCCGTCGCAGCGGCGGGTGAGGGTCCGCCGAGGCGATCCCACCTGCCGTGAGTTTCCCTACCTGCTCTTCATTAAACGCAATTCCTGCTCCCCTCGCCCCTCTCCCCGAAGCGGGGCGAGGGGAGCAAAGACGTGACGAACGAAAAGGTGGCGCGGCCTTCGGCCGCTGGTTGTTCGGTCGTCAACGCGCTTGCAGCACCACCGCGATCCCCTGTGAACGCGCCCGGCCAACGAACAAGTGATTGGAGCAGTATGGCTGATGCGGTATCATGTCCGGGAAGCAATGTGGAATGGCCACTTCGCTCAATCACACGTTCGCTGGCTTGGGGTTATTCCCGAAACAGGCGTTACGCATTTGAACGACCTTCCTTTCAACCGTAGCGTCTCGGTCTCCTGCATGGTGAATGCAGATCCCAACGTTGTCGTAGAGTTCAGCAATGACCTTGAACTGTCGCTTGATTGCATCGCCTGCAAGAGGAGACATCGAACAGTCGTGTTCCAGCTCGGGCGGCCTTGGGCGATTTGCACACCGAAGGAAAAGTGTACTGGATTCTGCGGTCGACTTGTTTCGGTCAACTATGACGACTCGGCCAATTTCATTACCTATGTGGTAGCTTACGTTTACCTGCCTTTTCTTGACGTGAAACGAGGCGATGAATCAACTGGCGTACCGATTTGGGGACGAGTGTTCTTTGTGGCAACGTGCCCAAAATGTCGCAGAAAGATCGACTGCTCCACTCAGACAAACATCGTTCGACCATTCTCAAAACGCTGCGAATGCGACTTTGTGCTGTATACGGAGACTGAAGAAATGCCAAGACTTGTGGCGACATCCACTGGCGATCAATTCGCCCGATAAAGAAGCGGTGAATGGGAGCCGCCGATGACGCGGGTTTAAGAATCATAGTTTTTTGGCGGCCCCGTTACCGCTGCCGATACGCGACTTAGGATTCCACTGTGGCAACACGCTCGCCGAAAGCGGATAAAGCCTCTCTCGTTCGGTTACAAGTGCGCTTGGTACGCCCTTCGGACCAACGACATGGATGCCGTTGTTGCCGCGCTGAACCTGAGGGGAGTTGCCGAATCTACATGGGCC